>NZ_QGDO01000003.1:900000-998100 GCF_003149185.1 Sediminitomix flava
AGTCATCGAACATGCATCAGCTACACCATTGGTTGTAGGGTTCATTGCAGCCTTTCTATCAGGACTTTTGGCTTGTACTTGGATGATTAAATTGGTGAAAAAAGCAAAATTGTCTTACTTCTCAATTTACTGTGCAGTTGTAGGTATTATTGCAATTAGTGTATCTTTGATTGCTTAATCATTTAGAACTAATATTTATAGCCGAACTTTCTTGATTAAGAGGGTTCGGTTATTTGTTTTTATATAACAAGTTTATACGAATTAAAATGGAAAATAAGGTTTTCGATTTTGTTGCTGGAGAAGTGTTATTGTTAGATAAACCTTACGAGTGGACATCTTTTGATGTAGTTAAAAAGATTAGAAATACTATTCGCATCAAGAAAGTAGGTCATGCAGGAACGCTTGATCCTTTAGCAACTGGTTTGCTGATTGTTTGTACCGGGAAAAAAACGAAGCAAATAGACCTTATTCAAGCAACAGAAAAAGAGTACGTTGGAGAACTTGTACTTGGTAAAACAACGCCTTCTGTTGACCTTGAAACAGAGATCGATTCTGAAACAGATATTTCTCATCTGACTGAGCAAGAAATCATTGATGCTTTAGAGCAGTTTAGAGGAGAAATTGAACAAGTTCCTCCAGCACACTCTGCTGTGAAAGTAGATGGTAAAAGAGCTTATAAGTCTGCAAGAGAAGGAAAAGAAGTTAAGTTGAAATCTCGAAATGTCGTGATCAAAGAATTAGAGATTATCAATATGGATCTTCCTGTTATCCAATTCAGAATGGTATGTTCCAAAGGGACTTACGTTAGAAGTTTTGTGAGAGATTATGGTAAAAGTCTTGGAGTAGGAGCTTATATGTCTGCTTTAAAACGTACAAGAATTGGTGAATTTCTCGTTTCAGATGCATATAGTGTGCAAGATTTCGTAGATTTAGTTCACAAACAACGTGAAAACGATATCAAAGAAGAGAAGTAAGGGCAAAGCGGGCCAAAAATGAAAGTTCATTACGGAATAGAATCAATACAAAATCTGCAAAATGCAATTGTTACAAGTGGAACCTTTGACGGAGTTCACTTCGGTCATAAAAAAATTATTGATCGATTAAATGAAATTGCAAGAGTCCATCATGGAGAAAGTGTTCTTATAACTTTTTGGCCTCATCCAAGGTATGTTCTTTTTCCTGAAAGTAAGCATCAGTTGAAACTACTAAGTTCTCTGAATGAGAAAATTAATCTTTTAGAAGCTCAAGGTTTAGATCATTTGGTCATTCTTGAGTTTACCAAAGATTTCTCTCAACTGACTTCCAAAGAATTTATTGAGCAGATATTAATTCAAGCGATCGGAACTTCTAAATTGGTGATTGGCTATGATCATAGGTTTGGGAAAAATAGAGAAGGTAGTTTTGAATATTTGAAAGAACACGGACATCTATTTGGTTTTGACGTCGAAGAAATTTCGAAGCAAGAGTTGGAAGATGTAGCTGTTAGTTCTACAAAAATCAGAGAATCTCTATTGAACGGAGATGTAGAAAAAGCCAATAAATACTTAGGTTATTCTTACGGAATTGAAGGGACAGTCATTGATGGAAATAAAATTGGACGTTCTATTGGGTTTCCAACGGCTAACATTGAAGTAGACTCAGATGCTAAATTAATACCTCAGTCAGGAGTATATGCTGTAAAAGTTAAGGTAGAGGGAGAATGGTATGGCGGAATGCTAAATATTGGAAAAAGACCTACCGTAACTGATGATATTAAAGAAGTAATAGAAGTACATATTTTTGATTTTAAAGATACTATTTACACAAAACCTATTCGAGTAGAATTTGTAAAGAAGTTAAGATCAGAAATGAAATTTGATGGGAAAACAAGTCTCGTTAGACAGCTTGAACTAGATGAAGCAAATGCGAGAAAACATCTTAATCAAATAAAAACAATGCAATAACATTTTATGCAAGGTCTGATTTTATGAAATATAGAATCAGACCTTTTCTTAATCAGAAAACTAAGACCTAATTATTATAAAATGAAAGCTATACAGAAAACCAATGTTCTACTTTTATTCCTAATTGTATTATCAAGTAAAGTCATTGCCCAAGATGTTGTTAAAAATCAAAGAGCTAATCAATATTGGTTAAATACTGATCTTGATTATAATATCGATGATCTACAGACCCTAAAATATCAAGGTCAGTACCGAAGTGTAGAATCATTAAGCGGTGAAAGAAATCTGAGATGGCATCAACGTTTAGGTTATGCTTATAAGTTGACGAACCATTGGGAGTTAGAAGGAGCTGTAAGGTATGTTGTTGATCAGAATCTTGACCAAAATGAATGGTACTTTCAAGGATTATTGAAACATATTGGAAAGATTGGTAGTGTTGATTTTGAAAAATTCATCTCTTATGAACAAGTGAAGTTTACTAATTATGAGAATAGAGGCGCTGGTACTGTTGTCGATAATTTTGGCCGATTTAGCGTTTCAGCACTTCTCGGTAAAGATTTTAAGATTAAAGAATTACCTCTAAGAGTTGAGTTTGATTATATCTTTTTTAAAAATTTGGGTGATGCTAAACATGATGACGCTCGTTTGATTGATCGAGGTCGATTAAGTTTTAGTGTATTGGCATCTCTGACAGAGTCTTTACAAGCAGGTTTATTTGTAACACGTCAAGTTGATTATAGTCCATTATTCTTAGGTGGAACATATCCTCAGCAAGATGAGGATGGAAATCTAATATTAGATGATAATGGTAATATAGTAATGATAGAGCAAGCTGATTATTATGTAAATGATGCTTCAACCTTAATTGGCTGTAAGTTACTTTATACTATCAATAGAAGAGATTAAGGATTAGATAAAAAAATACCCCAATCAAACGTGGGGTAATTTTTATAGTATTCTACAAACATTGAACTTACTCAATATTTAAACTGAGTAAAACTAATGACTCACTTAAAAAAATTTCACACTCCATTTAAAGTCTCCGTCATAACCCTGTCTAAAAAGTAAAAAGAAAAAATTAGAGTAATAGGTGAAAAAATATGAGCCTTACTAAAGAACATTAGCAATATATCACCTGTATTTTTTAATGTAAATCCCTAAAAGTAGGGATATTTCAATTTTTTTTATTCTCTTATTCATAGAACCCCTGTTTTTAACACTGTTGCTTAGTTTTTTTAGAATACACGGTCAGATTTATACCAACATTCTGTTATTTGTATCTTTTTTCATGAAAGAGATGTGAGATTATAATAACAAATCATTAATAATTACTTAGTTTTGCCGCATAGCATAAAAAAACTAGATCAAGCCATGCAACTAATAGACGGAAAAGCTACCTCGAAAGCAATCAAACTTGAAATCAAAGATAAAGTAGAAGAGATTACAAAAAACGGAGGGAAAAGACCTCACCTTGCAGCAGTTCTTGTAGGTAATGATGGTGCTAGCCAAACTTATGTGAACAGTAAAGTGAAATCTTGTGAAGAAGTAGGCTTTGAATCTACTTTAATCCGTTTAGAGGAAGACACAACTGAAGAAAAACTATTGGAAGTAGTAGCGCAATTAAATAATGATGCAGCAGTTGATGGATTTATTGTTCAATTGCCCCTTCCAAAACATATTGATGAAAAGAAAGTAACTGAAGCAATTGACCCAAATAAAGATGTAGATGGATTCCATCCAACAAACTTAGGGAAAATGCTTCTTGATTTACCAACGTACTTGCCAGCGACTCCTTACGGAATTATTCAATTGTTAGAACGTTATAACATTGAAACTTCAGGTAAGAAATGTGTAATCATTGGTCGTAGCCATATTGTAGGTTCTCCAATGAGTGTGCTAATGGCTCGTAATTCTAAAGTTGGAAACTGTACAGTAACGCTTACGCATAGTAGAACTAAGGATTTAGCAGCTGAAACAAGAGAAGCTGATATTCTTATTGTCGCATTAGGTAGAGCTGAGTTTGTAACTGCTGATATGGTTAAAGAAGGTACTGTAATTGTTGACGTAGGAATTACAAGAGTAAAAGACGACTCTAAGAAGAGTGGTTTTGCACTAAAGGGAGACGTTAAATTTGATGAAGTAGCTCCAAAAGCTAGTTTCATTACTCCTGTACCTGGTGGTGTTGGTCCGATGACAGTTTGTTCATTGATGATGAATACACTTCAAGCAGCAGAAGGAAAAAAAGCATAATCTAGAATCTAACTAAGTTTTAGATAAAATATATTAAGACTTGCCTTTTGGAAAAAGGGTGAGTCTTTCTTATGTTTAAAGTTATGGAAAATCTAAAGGATACGGTTCAAATCACTTACCCTGTAATGGAGGCATTTTATACCATTCAAGGGGAGGGGAAGTATCAAGGACATGCAGCCTATTTTATTCGATTGGCTGGTTGCGATGTCGGATGTGTATGGTGTGATGTCAAAGAGTCTTGGGAAGAAGAAGGACATCCTATTTTATCTGTTGACGAGATTGTCAATGAAGCAAAAAAATACCCTGGAAGACTTGCGGTTATTACAGGAGGAGAGCCTTGTATGCATGACCTTTCTCCTTTAACTACTGCACTTAAAGAAGCAGGGTTTCATATTAATATAGAAACATCTGGAGCTCATGAATTGAGTGGTCATATTGATTGGGTATGTTTCTCGCCGAAAAAATTCAAAGCACCATTAGATGAGTTTTATCAAAAGGCTGATGAGCTTAAAGTAGTTATTTTCCATAAAAGTGATTTTGCTTGGGCTGAAGAGCATGCTTCAAAATTAGGAGATGATTGTTTGTTGTATTTGCAGCCCGAATGGGGGAAAAGTGCTAAAATACTTCCAATGATCGTTGACTATGTAAAAGATAATCCGAAGTGGAAAATTTCACTACAAGTACATAAGTATATGGATATTCCATAAAGAACTGAATTTATTCTAATATATAATATGAGGTATAGTTTTAAAACTATACCTTTTTTTGGATCTTCGAATAATAATGATTTAGCTTAAAAACTAAATTTTTCTAATTGAAGTAGAAATTCAATTTATTTTTTACCAATTGCTATGAACGTCGAAAATATATTAAACTTCCTAAGTGAGTTAAAAGAGAATAATGATAAGGAGTGGTTTGATCAGAATAGATCAAGATATCAGAAAGTGAAGAAAGAATTTGAGTCAGTTATTCAAGAGGTAATTGATGGACTCTCTCTTATAGACGAATCTATAGCTGATCAAGAACCTAAAAAATGTATTTTCAGAATTTTTAGAGATGTTCGTTTCAGTAAGAATAAGACCCCTTATAAAACTAATTTTGGGGCTTTCATATCAAAGGAAGGAAGAAAAAGTCATTTCGGAGGGTATTATTTACATTTAGAACCAGGTAAATGTATGATTGCAGGAGGTTCATATATGCCCGAAGCAGAAGCCTTGAAGAAAATTAGGCAAGAAATAGACTATAATGCTGATGATTTTTTATCTATTTTAAATAATAAAGATTTTTCATCTAATTATGGAGGTTTAGTAGGAGATCAGCTTAAGACTGCACCAAAAGGTTATCCGAAAGATCATCCTCAAATAGAATTGTTGAGGTTTAAGAGTTTTATAGTCTCTAAAAGTGTTTCGGATAAAGATATTCTTGCTATTTCTGTAGATGATTTAGTGCAACAATTTTCGATCTTGAAACCCTTCAATGATTTTCTTAACGTAGCTATTAAAGATTAATTATTTTTTAAATGAGCTGGAAAGAGAAAATAGACAGTGTCCTTTTTGGATGGAGAGATATTGCCTTTAAGTTCTTGTCTTGGGTAGTTACGCTAAACGTTATTTTAGGTTTTTACCTCCTTATATATAGGTATGGTTTTTTGCCAACTGATGATGAGATCTTTCTAATATTTAAACAATTTGACGGCGTGTTCGCTGTATTTGTGTTTAATTATCTGATACGCTTGGTCTTTACTTCATACAGGCGAGAGTATATAAAAAATACAAAATGGGAGGGGATTTTAATAACCCTATTATTTATTCATGGTTCAATCAATTCCATATTTGAGGTAAAAGGTTTATACCTTTTAGCAGATTTGATTAACCCGAGTGGTAGCTTACGAACTTATCAGCATTTCCTTTCAATAGTCTTAGTTCTTCTAATAAATACTGAGGTAGCAAAATGGAGTACTAAACTGAGCAAACTATCAATTAAACCTGCTACTACATTTATTCTTAGTTTTGTTCTATTGATTTTATTAGGTGCATTACTATTAATGATGCCTGCTGTAAATCATACTGAAAAAAGTCTAAATTTTATCGATGCCCTTTTTACTTCTACGAGTGCATCTTGTGTTACTGGTTTAGCAGTGGTAGACACTGGAATGTTCTTTAATTTGAAAGGTCAACTCATAATTCTGTTTTTGGCGCAGGTTGGAGGGATTGGTATAATTACTTTCGCTACATTCTTTGCAACATTCTTAACTCAAGGTGTAGGCTTGAAGCAACAACTTATGATTCAAGATATGTTGAGTGGGGAAGATTTAGGCTCTGTGCGTCAACTTTTAACTAGAGTAGTTCTGCTTACATTATCAATCGAAGCACTTGGTACTATAGCGATATTTTTTAGTTGGGGAGAAGATTTAATTTTCAATTCGTTTGCTCAGAAAGTGTTTTATTCAATCTTTCATGGGATTTCAGCATTCTGTAATGCTGGCTTTAGCCTATTTCCAGATAGTTTAAACACATCAATGTTGTCAGATGCTACTGTGAATTTTAAAGTACCAGGTATGCATATTGATATTAGAAATATGTATGGACTGCATTTTGTAGTTGCAATTATTATTGTTTTAGGTAGTGTAGGTTTTTCAACTATTGGAGAAATTTTTTCTGTAAATAAAATAAAGAGAAAGATAATGAAGCCTTGGAAGGCCTATCGATTAAGTACATCTATATCTTTAAAGGTTACAGGATTCTTATTATTGTTGGGTACGGTGGCTGTTTTGGTTTTAGAATTTGATAAAATGGAAAACCTAACATTTACAGAGGCCTTGATCACATCTTTTTTCCAATCGGTAACTACTCGTACTGCTGGTTTTAATTCCATGGACTTTGGTAGTATGCATACTTCTACATTAATCATTATGATGTTGCTGATGTTTATTGGTGCTTCTCCAGGTTCTACAGGAGGGGGGATTAAAACCACAACTATATATATAATTGCAATTTCTGTTTATTCTAACATTACAGGGCAAGATAGAATCACAAAGGGGAGGAGGACAATCCCGAATGAAATATCTCTAAAAGCTGTTTCAATATTCTTGTTTGCTTCTATGTATAATTTAATAGCCATTTTTCTTCTTTCAGTAACAGAAGAGTCTAATCCAGATATTTCTTTGTTGGAGTTAATGTTTGAGCAAACATCTGCGTTTTCAACTGCTGGATTAAGTATGGGAATCACTTCATCTGTGAGTACTCTTGGTAAACTAGTACTTATTTTATCGATGTATTTAGGTCGTGTAGGAACCCTAACCCTTGCCCTGGCATTGAGTACTCCCTCTAAATCAAATAAATACTTATATCCTGAAGAGGCTGTTATGGTTGGTTAAAATATATAAATGTACTTATGACGTTTATAAATCGCGTTATTTGATTGTAAAAAAGCCACTCATTTATTTGAGTGGCTTTTTTATTAGGAAATATTTAAAAACATAATAAAATCATTGACATAGGTTTGAAATAGAGTGGTTAGTCTCTAAAAAAATGAATTAAAAATCAAAAGTAGGGTTAAAATTTACCCTAAAAGATTAAAAAGTAATTACTAAAAAATATTATTAAGTCATTTTTATACCCATAATTTTGATTTATGATAAAAATAAGATAATATTGAAACGTATTTAAGGTTAATCAATAAATATTAAGCAATTCTAATGAAAGAAGCGTAAATGTTTCACTTATTATAATTTTTTTATATTCTGATTATCAATTTTGAAATACACAACTATCAAGAACTCTATCATACTGCATCAAAATCAATTTAGAAATGAATTCTTTATTACTAACAGTCATTGAATCAACTAATACTTTAGCTTCTGAAGCAACAGTTGCCAATTTGGAAGCAACTGTTACTGCAATGAACCAACAAATGCAATCTATTTCACTTACATCTCACAATGTATGGATGATGGTCTCGACGGCATTGGTGTTTATTATGCACTTAGGTTTTGCAGGAGTTGAAGCAGGTTTTACTCAAGCTAAAAACACAGTAAACATTCTTTTTAAGAATACACTAACTCCAGCAGTAGGTTTATTGACTTACGGTTTTATTGGATTCAACTTGATGTATCCTACAGTAGAAGGGAATGGATTTTTTACTTGGTCAGGTTTCGGAATTGGTCTTGGAGCCGATTATATAGCTGAAACTTACGCGGATGGCCATTATACATATTGGACAGACTTTTTATTCCAAGGGATGTTCGCAGCAACTGCTGCAACTATTGTCTCTGGAGCTGTCGCGGAAAGAATTAGAATAAGCGGATACTTTATTTTTACACTACTTTTTGTTGGTTTAGTTTATCCTATAACTGGTATGTGGCACTGGGGTGCTGGTTTCCTTTCTCAAATGGAAACACCATTCGTAGACTTTGCAGGCTCAACTTTGGTTCACTCAGTTGGTGGATGGGGCGCACTAGCAGGTATTATCGTGCTGGGACCGAGAATTGGTAAATATGTAGATGGTAAAGTAATTGGTAAACCAGGTTCAAGTGTACCATTAGCAACTATCGGAGTATTCCTTTTGTGGTTAGGTTGGTTCGGATTTAATGGCGGATCAGTATTGTCTGCTAATCCGGATGCTGTTTCTTTGGTGTTAGTTACAACATCAATGGCTGGTGCAGCTGGTGCAATCGGAGGATATCTTTCAGGGTATTTTGCTTTGAAAAGACTTGATCTGGGGATGGTTTTGAATGGTATTCTTGCTGGTCTAGTAGGTGTTACCGCTGGAGCTGATATCATGAGTCCTGCAGAATCTGTAGTTATCGGATTTATTTGTGGTAATGTAGTGGTATTTGCTTCAATAGGAATGGATAAGTTAAGATTAGATGACTGTGTGGGAGCAGTACCTGTACACTTGGTTTGTGGAACACTAGGAACCCTTGCTTGTGGTGTGTTAGGTCAAAAGGCTGGTATTGATCAGTTTATCTCTCAGTTAATTGGTGTAGGGTGTTACGGTTTTGTAGCATTTACTTCAGCATTCATCATCTTTAAAGTAATAGATAAAACACGTGGTCTAAGAGTTTCTCCAGAACATGAAAAAACTGGACTTGACAGACACGAACATGGTATGCGTGGTTACACATTGACATACGACGAATAAGATATTGAGGTAGACTACTCTCATCCTGCGGATATGCCTCTTAAGAAATCAAACTTAATGTTACTTGATTAGGTGCAGCGATGAGAAGAAGGGAGACCGATTAGTCACGGTCTTCCCTTACTTCAAAATTTTATCTTTAGACTAGCTCATAATACACTTAAACATATACATACTTTTTAACACCTAAACAAGTACTAATGACTAATTTAAGACTTAATGCGATTGAGGTATCTCAACAGAGAAGTAAAGAAAAACTTACTTCTAAGAAGTATTCAGAGTTTTTCGGAGAGAACTCATTCGGTCTTTCAGACATGAAACAAACTCTTGCACCTGCTATTTATGAAAAGGTAGTAGCTGCTATTGAGAATGGAGAAAAAGTAAGTCAAGAAACTGCAGAGGCTGTCGCTGCTGTATTGAAGCAATGGGCATTGGATAAAGGTGCTACTCACTGTACACACTGGTTTCAACCTTTGACAGGTTCTGCTGCAGAGAAGCATGATTCATTCTTCGATGCTCACAAAGGTATTGAAAAATTCTCTGGTGAAACTCTTCTTCAACAAGAGCCAGACGCATCTTCTTTCCCTAACGGTGGTATCAGATCTACTAACATGGCAAGAGGATATACTGTATGGGATCCTTCATCTCCAGCATTTATCGTAGATGAAACTCTTTGTATTCCTACAGTATTCGTTTCATACACTGGTGAAACTCTTGACTACAAAGCACCTCTTTTGAAAACAGTAGATGCAGTATCTAACGCTGCTGCTGATGTTGCTAAATATTTTGATGAAAATGTAACTAAAGTATCTGCTTCATTGGGTTGTGAGCAAGAATACTTTGTAATTGATAAAGCATTCTATGCTGCTCGTCCTGACTTGTACATGACAGGTAGAACTCTATTTGGTGCTAAGCCTCCAAAAGGACAGCAGTTAGATGATCACTACTTCGGTTCTATTGCTCCAAGAGTATTCGAATTCATGAAAGATTTCGAAGCTAGAGCTTTAGCATTGGGTATTCCAGTAAGTACTCGTCACAACGAGGTAGCTCCTGGTCAGTTCGAGGTAGCTCCTGTATACGAAGAAATCAACGTAGGTGTAGACCACAACTTGTTGATGATGGACGTAATGCAGAAATGTGCAGATGAGCATGATTTGAAAGTTCTTCTTCACGAAAAGCCATTCGCAGGATTGAACGGTTCAGGTAAGCACAACAACTGGTCTTTGATTACTGATACTGGTCGTAACCTATTCAAACCAGAGAACAGCTTGTATTTCTTGACTTTCTTGGTGAATACTTTGAAAGCAGTACACAACAGAGCTGATGTTTTGAGAGCTTCTATTGCATCTGTTGGTAATGATCACAGACTTGGAGCAAACGAAGCACCTCCAGCAATTATCTCTGTATTCTTAGGTTCAACTTTGACAGCATTTTTGGATGAAGTAGAAGCTACAGGTATCATTAGCTTGGATGATTCAGATTCTACTTACGTTGATTTGGGTATCAACAAGATTCCAGCAATGAAGTTGGATAACACTGACCGTAACAGAACTTCTCCATTCGCATTTACTGGTAATAAATTCGAATTTAGAGCTGTAGGTTCAACAGCTAACTGTGGTACTCCAATGACTGTATTGAATACAATCATGGCTGAGCAATTGCAAAACTTCAAAACGGAGGTTGATGCATTGATCGCTCAGGGTGCTGACAAAGAAGCTGCTATCAAAGATGTATTGGTAAGATACATTACTGAAACTAAAGCTATCCGTTTCGAAGGTGACGGTTACTCGCAAGAGTGGGTTGAAGAGGCTGAAAGAAGAGGTCTTTCAAACGTTAAAGATACTCCTAATGCATTAGACTTCTTCGTGACTCCTGAGTCAATCGAGATGTTTAGCAAAATGGGAATCTTCTCAGAAAAAGAAATCGTTGCAAGACACGATGTATGGAGCGAAATCTACGCTACTAAGTTGACTATTGAGACTGAAGTAATGAATGAGATCGCGATTAACAAAGTGATTCCTGCAGCTGCAAGATATATGAAACAACTTTCAGATACAGCAAAAGGTATGAAGGAAGTAGGTGTAGATGCTAGCGGTATCGTAACTACTATCACTGAGCTTTCTGCTGCTGTAACGCAAGTTAAAGATCACGCAACAGCTATGGCTGCTGAATTAGAAAACGTTCTTGCTATTGAGGATGTTTCTGAGCAAGCTAAAGCATTGTGTAAAAATGTTAAAGGATTGCACCATGATGCAATTCGTGAGGCTGTTGATAAACTTGAGTTGTTAGTAGACGACGCAGAGTGGCCTCTACCAAAGTACAGTGAAATGTTGTTCCTTAAATAAAACTAGTTTTTCATTGTGTTGATGCGCTAACAAAGGCGGTCCTTCTTAAGGACCGCTTTTTTCTTTTATACCTATCAAGCCAATAGAATCATTTATTCATAGTATATTGTGCTATTGTATTTAAAAACAAACTTGTGTTTTATCTGGTAATTGAGACGAATAGGAAATAAGAAAAGTGATGTATCAGAAATATCAGAGAGAATATAGTTATAAAGAGTTACTACATAAAGCAGCTTCATATAGCGCATACCAAGATCGGTCTGTTTTTGATGTAGAACAGAAGTTGAAAACATGGAATGCTTCTGAAGATGATATCAATAAAATATTAGATAAGCTTATCTCAGAAAAATATCTGGATGAAGAGCGTTTTGCCCTATCTTTTGCAAGAGGTAAATTGAAAGGAAATAAATGGGGGAAAAGAAAAATTTCGATTGCACTTCAACAGAAAAAGATAGGAAAAACGATTATTCAAAAAGCACTTAGTTCTTTGGATGCTGAGTTATATTGGGATATTTTAATTAAAGTATCTGAACAAAAGTGGAATTCATTAGCTAAAGAGAAAGATGAACGAGTAAAAAAGTATAAATTACTTCAATTTTTGCTTGGGAGGGGATTTGAATCTGATTTAAATCAGGAAGCTTATTTACATCTTTTAAATACGAATAATGATGAATAAGTTAAATCAATAATTATTTCGCCCTGTTTAATAAATGCATCATAAACCAATAGAAAAATATGAGTTGGAAATCGAAGTTAGGTCTATTCTTTTGGATTTTGACTTTTTCTTATTTTACATCCTTAAATGTGTCTGCACAAATTTCAAGATTACCAAAACTTGAAGATGTAGATATGTTAATCTCTAATATGAATGTTCAGATAGAGATTAATTCAGGGATAGATTATATGTACAACTTCGACTTTGCTTTGGCTGAAGGGCAGTTTAAATGGCTTAAATCACATTATCCAGAACACCCATTACCTCATTTTTTAATGGGTTTGAGTAATTGGTGGAAATTAATGCCCAATATAGAAGATCAAACATATGATAAAGAGCTGCTGAATTATATGGATGCTTCTATTAAATATTCAGAGAGGATATTAAAAAAGGATAAAGAAAATCCTGAAGCAATTTTTTTCTTAGCTGCTTCATGGGGCTTTAAAGGAAGGCTTTACTCTGAGCGTAAGATGTGGACGAAAGCTGCTGCTGCAGGTAATAAAGCATTGGACTATGTGGAGAAAGCTAAAAAGCTGAAGTCTGGAGATAATAATATTGAACTATTATTTGGTGATGCTCTTTTCAATTATTTTGCTCCTTGGATTCGAGATAATTACCCAATGCTAAAACCAATTATGTGGTTTTTTGATGACGGTAATATGGAACTTGGTTTGGAGCAAATGGAAAAAGTTGGACGTGAAGCTTTCTATACCCGAATTGAGGCAATGTATTTCTTAATGAGAATTCATTCTGCTGGGGATGAATTGTCAGATATGAAAAGGGCCGTTCAACTTTCGGAGTATTTACATAATAAATATCCTAATAACCCTTATTTCCATAGGTACTATGCTCGTATGCTATATATGACAGGGAAGTTTTCAAGACTAGAACCGGTTTGTTTAGATATCATCGAGAGAATAGACAATAATCAAGTAGGTTACGAAGCTATAAGCGGACGATATGCTAGTTTTTACCTTGGTTCGGTTTATCAAGGTAGGTTGTGGAATCCAACAAAAGCAAAATACTTCTATCAGAGAGCGATAGATTTTTCAAAAGAAATAAAAGCTATGGACTCTGGGTATTGTTTACATTCTGCTGCAGCTTTAGGTAAAATGTATATCAAAGAAAATAAATTTGATATGGCAGAGCCTTATTTCAAACTAATTAAAGAAAATGCTTCGAAGAAACATTCTACCTATAAAGCATACAAAAGCTTTAAAAAGGATTACAAGAAGTGGAAAAGAAATGAGGCTAATAGTTAAGAGTCTGCAAATCTTTGTAAAACATGAAGATTTTTAGAAACTCTTTCTTAGTTAAAACCGTATTATTGTTTACTAGCAAAGAAAAAGTAAAAAGATATATATGTTATTGAAAGTACTTTTATTCTGTATAATTGGATTTTATGTATTCGCTCGTTTCTCAGGATATATTTTCCGTTTTATTTATAGAATGTTTGGAGATAAGATCATAGCAAAACTTCAAAGAGAGTTTGCTAAGAATCAAAATTTCCAGAATCATTATTACCAACAAACAGGTTCTGATAATCGTAATGCGAATAAGAACGAAGGAGATATAACTATTACTTATGATCACCCAAAATCTGATGACCGTGTAAAAAAATATACATGGGACTCGAAAAAAGATCGAGGTGATTACGTGAGTTTTGAAGATGTTTAATAAAATATAAGCTTAAAAAAAGAGTGTTTCAGTTAAATCTGAAACACTCTTTTTTATTTGTCGAGCATTTTTCTTGCTTTCTCTAAATCTTCAGGGGTGTCAATCCCAATATTTTCGTGTTTTGTAAATCCAACTCTGATAGAATACCCATTTTCTAACCATCTCAATTGCTCCAAGGATTCTACTTTTTCTAAATCAGAAGGACTTAGTGTAGTTATTTCTTCTAATACTTTAGCTCTATACCCATAAATACCTAGGTGTTTAAAATAATCATGTTTTTCTATCCATTCGTTTTTCTCAGTTGTATTACGTTGAAATGGGATAGGAGAGCGGCTAAAGTACAGTGCTTTTTGTTGGTTATCCAAAACAACTTTCACTGCATTTGGATCAAATAGCGTTTCGGATGATTTAATCTTAACAGCTAATGTAGCAATATCAGTCCCATCTTGTTCTAAAAGGTTTGCTAGTAGATCAATCTCATTTGGGTCAATGAAAGGTTCGTCACCTTGAATATTGATGATATAGTCGAAATCTAATTTTGTGTTGATTAGAGCTTCGTAACATCTATCCGTACCACTCTGATGATTTTCATTTGTCATCACAACCTCACCTCCGAAGTCAATAACATGTTGAAAAATTTCTTGATGGTCAGTTGCTACTACAACATGGTCTAAGGTCTTAGCTTTTTTAGCTTGTTCATAAACTCTCTGTAAAACACTTTTCCCCTTTAAGTCGGCAAGTGGTTTTGCTGGGAATCTTGTAGATGCATATCTAGCTGGAATGATACCTAGTTTCATATAGAGGTTTGATTAAATTGTTTAGTCGATGCTTACTTCTTTCAAATTTTGTTCTGGAATTCGAACATATATTTTTTCTTGTTTCATTTCTATTTCATTTTTCAAATCGATGACTGATAATTTAATGTCAGCTTTTAATAAATGATGGATAGAATAAAGTCCAAGATAATCTGTTCTGATTAGTTTTGTCTCTTCAAATCCTTCCTTTTGAATAGGAGAATATTCAATTTCTTCCGCTCTGACCGCGTAATAGCCTCCATCTTTATTGATTAGACTAGATTCTTTAGCCGAGAGAATATTCGTATAACCAAAGAATTGAGCTGTATAGCTGTGTTTAGGGTAATCGTATAATTCTTTTGGTCTTCCAACTTGAAGAATTTCTCCTTCTCTAATCATCGCAATTTTATCAGCCAAAATCATTGCTTCATCTACATGATGAGTAACAAAAATGACGGTTGTATTAGTTTTGCTAAAGATCTCTTTGAAGGCATTTAGAAAATCATGTTTAAGAAGAGGGTCAAGATTGGAGAATGGTTCATCAAAAAGTAATAAACTAGGTTCATTGGCAAGAGCACATGCAATAGCTACTCTTTGTTTTTCTCCCCCAGAAAGTTGATATGGCAATTTATCTTTCTTATCCTCTAATCCACAAAGAGCAAGCAATTCTTTTATCCTGTATTCTTGATACTCTTTACTCGTTCTTCTAAGAGGATATTTTAGGTTTTCAATGATGTTTGAATTTGGGAATAAAGCATAATCTTGATGAACAAGAGCAATGTCACTATTCCCTGCTACAAGTTTTTTAGTTGGGTCAATTACTTCTTTCCCATCTAATAAAATATTTCCCTTACTTCTCGCTAACAGACCTGAAAGGCTTTTAAGTAGCGTAGTTTTTCCACTACCGCTTGCTCCTAAGATAGCCAATATTTCACCTTTGTTCATCGATAAATCAATATCCTTGATAATGATATTATCGGAGTTTTTAGCTTTTACTTGAAGGTTTGAAACTTGTAAATAACTCATCTAAATTAATCCATTAAAAAAGGTGCGGCTTATAGCCACACCTTTAATTAAAACGTATTTTTATTGATGATTAATAATCACCTAGAGTCTCTTCCAATTGAGATAAAGCATTTTCAAGTTGCTCATCATTTGGAGCTACACCATGCCATTTGTGAGTACCAACCATAAAGTCGATTGGATGTCCCATATCAGTCTTCATGATTACTGCAACTGGCTTACCGTTACCTCTTGAAGCTTTAGCTTTTGTGATACACTCGTCTAGAGCTAGCATGTCATTGCCGTCAACGTGCATTACTTCCCAACCAAATGCTTCGTATTTTTTACCCAAATCAAGAAGGTCACATACTTCTTCAGTAGTACCATCAATCTGAGCATTGTTGTAGTCGATAAATGCAATCAAGTTATCAAGTTTGTTGTGTGGAGCGTACATTGCTGCTTCCCAAACTTGACCTTCTTGTTGCTCACCATCACCCATTAGACAGTAAACAAATTTATCGTCATTATTCAATTTTTTAGCTTCAGCTGCACCGATAGCTACTGAAAGACCTTGTCCTAGAGAACCTGAAGCCATACGAATACCTTCTAGATGCTCATAAGGAGTTGGGTGTCCTTGCAAACGTGAATTGATCTTACGGTGAGATGCCAATTCAGAAACAGGGAAATAACCAGCTCTTGCCAAAGTACTGTAGAATACAGCAGAGATATGACCGTTAGAAAGGAAGAACAAGTCTTCGTTAATTCCGTCCATAGAAAACTCTTTGTTGTGCTCCATGTGCTTGAAGTAAAGCGCTACAAAAAGGTCTGCACAACCTAATGCTCCACCTGGGTGACCACTACCCACACCATGAACCATTCTAAGAATATCTCTTCTCACCTGACTAGCGACTTTTTGTAGTTCGCTAATTTGCGCTATCTGTTCGTTGATTTGAGTCATATTTCTACTGAAAATTATTACTGTTGAATGCTAAGTATTTCCGTTCAAACACCAAAGCTAACCAATTATTTGTTCGGCGTGTTCCTTTGTTTTAACTTTTTTAATAATTTCTTCGATTATTCCTTCTTCGTTGATCACAAAAGTAGTTCTAACCGTTCCCATATAAACTTTTCCAAAGTTCTTTTTTTCTTGCCAAGTACCATAAAGTTCATGTACTTTTTGGTCTGTATCAGCAATCAAAGGAAAAGGAAGTTCATGTTTAGCAATAAAGTTTTGATGTTTCTTTTCGCTATCTGAACTTACTCCAATTACGACATAGCCCTTTTCTAACAGTAGCTCATAATTATCTCTCAAATTACAAGCTTGGGCAGTACATCCTGGTGTATTATCCTTTGGGTAAAAATATAAAATTACTTTTTTCCCTTTGAACTCTTCTAAGCTAATCGCTTCGCCATTTTGATCTTTGGCTGTAAAAAGAGGTGCTTTTTGTCCGATTTCTAAAAGCATTTACTTTGAAATTATAGGATTACGACAAAATTCATTTTTGTTAGTAATGATCCTTACTAACTTTACACGCGCAAGTTAATTTCCTCAGAAATGATTTGAAAATTTTAAGGAAACAAAGGTTAAAAAAAGATTAACAAATGTTTTATCTGGTGGGCTGGAGCTTACTATTATGCTACATAATAGTTCTTTTAATATTTATTTTTACTTGGCACTTCACTAAAGAATATGAATCTAAAAATGTTGATTTAGGTCAAGCTTTAGCTGTCTCAGTGGTGATCCCAATCAGAAATGAGGAAGATAACATTATTCAATTATTGACTGATCTTCAGAATCAGACCTATACAAATTTTGAGGTAATCATAGTGAATGACAATTCTACGGATAGGTCTATTCAGTTGGTTGAAGAATTTAAAAAATATCATAGTTTAAAATTTACCGTATTAAATTTACCTCAGAAAGTAAGAATTTCACATAAAAAGGCAGCTATCGAATTAGCACTAAAATATGCTGTAGGAGATTGGATTCAATTGACGGATGGAGATTGTAATGTACAGCCAAAATGGTTAGAACAAATAGTGTCATTTCAGCTAGAGACGAAGGCAAAATTGATAAGTGCTGGTGTGATCTATAAAATCTACAATTTTTGGACGAAACTTCTGGCAATAGAATTTCTTAGTCCTGTAGGAGTGGGGGCAATCGGGATGTTACTGAAAAAACCAAGTATGTGCAATGGAGCAAATTTGGGTTTTCTTAAATCTATATTTTATGAAGTTGATGGATATAAAGGAAATGAAAACCTATCATCAGGTGATGATGAGTTTTTGATGCATAAGGTTGCTAAATTTTATCCTGAAAAAGTCTTTTATTTAAAATCAAAAGAAGCAATTGTAAAAACTGACTCACCTTCTTTATTCATAGATTTTGTTCATCAGAGAATTAGATGGGCTAGTAAATGGAAGAATTACGATAACTTGAATTCAATCATAGCAGGATTCTTTGTATTTTGCTTTCATCTTTACTTTGTAGTTTCGATATGCCTTTCAATAATAGGATTTGTTGATTGGGAAATTATAGTGCAAATGTTTTTACTAAGAGTATCAATCGAATCAATGTTTTTAGGAGCACTCAGTAAGGATTTTTATTTAAATAATCATACTTGGACTATTCCGATTATAGCAATATTTTATTCTTTTTATGTGATAATCATAGCTGTAGTTAGTCTAAGAGGAAAATATAGTTGGAAGGGAAGAAAAATTGGATGACATGACAGATTTAGAATTTGATGTCCTTGATGAATTGTACTTTGTCTGTTCTTATTCTCAATTGAAGGCCGCTGTAGAAGTGCAAGATGAGGATTTGAAAAATGTATTGATTGAGCTTTATTCAAAAAAATGGATAAGTTGTTATTCAGATGTCGATCAAGAAATAGATGAAAGTAAAGTAGATTTAGAAAATGAATGTGATACTTACTTATATCTTGCCACAAAAAAAGGCTTGTTTAAACATAATAGCTGATAGAACTAAACTTTTTTAACTATGCAACAAAATGATATTCCAAAGAAAACAGGTTTGAGGCGTAAGTTCAGTAATAGTGGATTTATAGCCTTGGTGCTTGTAATGTTTACTTTTTTGATAGGCTTGTTTGGTTATTTAATCATGCCTGATCCAACTCCTTTTGCAAATGATGGTATGATTGAAGTTGCAAAAAAGAGATCGGGTTTTACTGTACCAATCATAAAAGTGAGAAAGGATGTCCCTGTTGAGATGCAGAATTTTTGGGATAAATTACTTTATGGTCAAGAAAGTAACTTTGTTTCTATCCCTTATCAAGGCGAATTAATTCTCGAAAATGATTCGGTTTTTTATCAATTATATGATTCTCATGAGAAAGAAATTGGTAGCTATAAAACTAAGATATACGGCTTACCATTGATAAGAGTAGTTAAAAGCGTATATGTCGGAGAATCAGATAAACTTGGGAAGAGCATTTCACAGAATTATGTTTTTCTGAAAGAAAAGGTTGTTTACTTGGATGAGAATGAATCTAGAGCAATAATTTCTAAAGAGGAACTTGAAGCTCTTTTTTGGAAAGAAAATGTCTCAACAAAGACTTTTATTTTCGGAACAGATAAAAATGGTCGTGATATCTTGAGCCGATTAATTTATGGTGCTAGAATATCTTTCTTAGTAGGACTTATTGCTGTGATTATTTCTCTAATAGTTGGTGTTACATTAGGAGGAATTAGTGGCTATTTTGGAGGGGTATTGGATCGATTTATTTCTTGGTTTATGACTGTTATGTGGGCAATTCCTACTATTCTTTTGGTTATTGCTATTAGACTAGTATTCGATAGCTCTGAACTTTGGGTGACTTTCATAGCTGTTGGTTTGACGATGTGGGTAGAAATCGCTAGAGTTGTTAGAGGAAAAGTATTAGAGTTAAAGGAGAAGACTTATATCGAAGCAGCTCATAGTCTAGGATATTCCGACTTGAGAATTATAACTAAACATATTTTACCCAACCTAGTAGGTGTTTTAGTCGTACTAAGTGCCTCTAATTTTGCTTCTGCTATTTTGATGGAAGCGGGTTTAAGTTTCCTAGGGTTAGGAGGACCTCCTGCAATGCCATCTTGGGGGAATATGATTCGATCAGGTTTGTCTGAGTTAAGACCTAATGGCGAATGGCATCTGATATTGTATCCATCAATTTGTATCAGTTTATTGGTGCTTTCCTTTAATTTACTGGGTAATGCGATAAGAGATGTTCTTGACCCAGGAGATTTACAAGGACGATAAAATATATTTCTAAGGATAAGAAAAGAAGTGTGATGAAGGATTCTGTTGAAAATAGATTGAAGTTAAAAGAATTGGAGTTATCTGCCTTGTATGATATTACAACGGCAATTACGGCAAACGCTTCTGAAGATAATCTTTATAAAATATTCAAGTTTACGATAGCTTCTAATCCTTCAATAAATAATCTATTACTTTTTGTCAGAGAGAGTTCTGATTGGGTATGTAAAGTATCGTATGGGGTTTCAAAAGTCTCACAAGAGTGGATATTATTGGATGAATTGAAAGGGATATCCTCTGCTGCTACTTTAGATGAAGAACTTTCAAATAGAATGGAAGGGCTTTCAAGTATTCTTCCAATTAAACATAAAGAAGAAGTTTTAGCTTACGTCTTGCTAGGTAAAAAAGGTGGTTCTGATGTCGATTATTTTGACATGGAGTTTGTAGAAGCCTTAGCGAATATTACGATTGTAGCGATCGAGAATAAAAAATTAGCTAGAAAGGAACAGAAACAAGAACAGTATAGAAAACAGTTGGAGATAGCGAAAGATGTACAGACACTTCTTTTTCCGAAGGCATTACCAAAAGATGATGTAATGGCTATTAAGGCTAGCTATCTTCCACACCATACAATAGGTGGTGATTATTTTGACTATTTTAAACTTGATGAAGATCGATTCTTTTTAAGTATTGCGGATGTCTCTGGAAAAGGAATCCCTGCGGCTATTTTAATGTCAAATTTTCAAGGTGGATTAAGAATGTTATTAAAAAATAATCATGACTTGGAAATTTCTGTTCAAAAACTGAATGAATTGATTATTGAGAATGCCAATGGGGAGAATTTTATTACGGCATTCTTTTTTATTTATAACTTAAAAAGTAAAACTATACATTACGTAAATGCAGGACATAATCCACCTTTCCTTTTCTTACAAAATGACATGAAAAGATTAGAAACTGGAACAACAATTTTGGGCGGATTTAACCAGTTACCATTCTTGCAAGTAGGTGAAATATCGAATGTAGATGATTTCTTCCTTTTCTGTTTTACAGATGGTTTTACTGAAACATATAATGATTTAGAGGAAGAATTTGGAGAGACTCAACTTGGTGAGTTCTTAGAAGTGAATAAGCACTTGAGTCATGATGATTTACATCAAACATTGATAGCACATTTGAATACATTTAAAGGCAATCAAGCCTATGCTGATGATATTACCCTGCTTTCATACAGTGTAACAACTGTATAATAAACGTTAATAATTCAATTTTGTATAAACATATATTTGCTAAAGCAGTATAAGCACATAGTATTAAAAATCACACTTAATTTTTTTTAACCAATGAGCTTTGAAAAATTAGAGCTAGAATCATTCATGACAGGTCTAGTTCGTAGAAATCCTGGACAACCTGAATTTCATCAAGCTGTTCGTGAAGTAGCTGAAAAACTAATTCCATTTATCAACGAGAATCCTAAATATTTAACATCACGTATTCTTGAACGTATGACTGAGCCAGATCGTGTGATCAGTTTTAGAGTACTTTGGGAAGATGATGAAGGAAACGTTCGTGTAAATAGAGGACATAGAGTTCAGTTTAACGGAGCAATCGGTCCATACAAAGGAGGACTTCGTTTTGATAAGTCAGTAACTTTGGGTACACTTAAATTCTTAGGCTTTGAACAAGTATTTAAGAATAGTTTGACTACACTTCCTATGGGGGGGGCTAAAGGTGGTTCAGACTTTAATCCGAAGGGTAAATCTGATCGTGAAGTAATGAGATTCTGTCATGCATTTATGACAGAACTTTACAGACATATAGGAAAAGATACTGATGTACCTGCCGGTGATATTGGTGTTGGCGCACGTGAAGTGAGTTTCCTTTTTGGTCAATACAAGCGTATTAAAAATGAATTTACGGGTGTCTTAACTGGTAAAGGATTGCAGTTTGGAGGAAGTAATGCACGTAAAGAAGCTACAGGCTTTGGAAGTGTTTATTTTGCCAAAGAAATGTTAGCTCACAGAAATGATACAATTGATGGTAAAGTAGCTGTAGTTTCTGGGTCTGGTAATGTTGCTCAGCATACAGTTGAAAAGTTGATTGATCTTGGTGCAAAAGTTGTCACAGTATCAGATAGAGGTGGTTATCTCTTAGATAATGATGGTATTAATGACGACAAGTTAAGTCATATCATGGAGCTTAAAAATGTTCAAAGAGCATCTTTAAAAGCTTATTTGGATAAATATCCAAATGCAGAATATCATGAAGATAAACGCCCTTGGGAAGTGAAATGTGATTTAGCATTTCCTTCAGCAACGCAAAATGAGTTGAGCGGCGCTGATGCACAAACTTTAGTAGATAACGGCTGTATTTTGGTTTGTGAGGGAGCAAACATGCCTACAGATATTGAAGGAATTAAAGTTTTTGAAAAGGCTCAAATCATGTTTGGTCCAGGAAAAGCTGCCAATGCCGGTGGTGTTGCTATTTCAGGTCTAGAAATGACTCAAAACTCAATGAGATTACAATGGTCATTTGAAGAAGTAGATACTCGTCTTCAAGAGATCATGGCAAAAATCCATAAGTCTTGTGTGAAGTATGGCGAAGAAGAAGGATGGGTTGATTATGTAAAAGGAGCAAACATTGGAGGTTTTGTAAAAGTTGCTGATGCAATGATTGCCTACGGAATTATCTAATCAAGTTCTTTTAAGGAATAAATTGAAAGCGTTGACTATCTCAAGTCAGCGCTTTTTTTTATCTTTAAATTGAAACCACAGACTAACTCAATGCTAAAATTAATAGAATGCCCAAGAGATGCTATGCAAGGCATCGATACCTTTATCCCTACAAATTTAAAGGTTAAATACATAAATCAGCTCCTTAAAGTTGGTTTTGACACAATAGACTTTGGTAGTTTTGTTTCTCCAAAGGCTATTCCTCAGATGCGAGATACAGAAGAAGTCTTATCAAAATTAGATAAAAGAAATACCAATCTTTTAGCTATTGTTGCTAATCAAAAAGGAGTAGATAAGGTATGTTCTTTTTCAGAGATTGATTATTTAGGATATCCCTTTTCAATATCAGAAACATTCCAGCTTCGCAATACGAATAAGTCTATTGCGGAATCGAAGGTTCTTTTAGAGCAGATAAAAGCATCTTGTGATAAATATGATAAAAAAATGGTAGTCTATCTATCGATGGGTTTTGGGAATCCTTACGGAGATGAATACTCAAACGAAATAGTAGCTAAATATACTGAATACCTAATTGAATTGGGGGTTGAAGTTATTTCACTATCAGACACAATTGGTTCTTCGGACCCTATGCAAATCATCGATTTATTTTCTGAGTTAAAATCCCTTTCTAATAAAGTTGAATTTGGAGCTCATTTACATTCAAGGGCAGATCAAATTCCTGAGAAGGTAAAAGCGTTAATCGATGCAGGCTGTAATCGAATAGATACTGCATTTGGAGGCTTAGGAGGCTGTCCAATGGCTCAAGATGACTTAGTTGGTAATTTGGCTACAGAAAGTGTTATAACAAGTTTGAAGCATTTAGGTATTGTGACGCCATTGGATATGAAAGAATTTTCAGTTGCCCAGAAAATGTACAATGAAATTTTTCCTACTAATCTTATACAGTAGCTTTAGCCAAACAAATATCATGAATCAGTTCAAATTCCACAGGAATCTTATCAGATGATTGTGGGATTTGAGCTGTCCAAGAGGACTCATGTGTTTCAAGAATTTTAATTTCATTGGTAAAATCTATATTCTTTTTACCATTCAATTTATAGAGAGCTTCTTTTGCACACCATAATTTTAAAGCATTATCATTAGTTATTGATAAGCTCTTTTGCTCTTCATTAGACATGATGCGAGGAACAACTCTAAGAAGTCTTTCAGACCATTTTTCGATATCTATGCCTATACTATCGGTCTGATGAAAAGCGACAGCTACATATTTCGAGGTATGACTAATCGCAATTTGTCCCTCAATATTTTTAAGAAATGGTTTCTGATTTTCGTCTTTGACTATCCCTTCGTAACCAAGCTGCAATTCTTGTAGTAAATTCTTTAATGCAAATCTTGCTGCTAGAGATTCAATTCTACTCTTTTTATTTTTTCGTGAGAGTACTTCAGTTTCTATTCTATTATTGAGTTGATCAATATAAAATTGCTCATCTATTTCATAACGCATGAGTCCCCAACTCAAATTACCCTTATCGACACATAGTTTCACCCATTCCATTACACGAATATTTTCAATGCGTTATTTTTAATTGAATACGTAAGATTTTCTTCTCCCCATTCAGGTTCTCCGTCTCTATGCAAGTAGATTTTGTTTTGTTTAGAGGATGTAGAGATTTTTATATTTGCTCCTCTTAACATCATCACTTGATCATATGAATTCAACGATTTACTGAAAACCTTAAACACTAAAGGAAGAATGTTTAGTTTATTAAACTTTTTAATGATGACGACATCTAATAAACCGTCAGAAATATCAGCATTAGGTGCTATATAGGCATTATTTCCAAACTGAGAAGCATTGGCAACAGATACCATATAAGCATCTACATTATAGTCTTTTCCATCTACTTCAATTTTATACTTATTGGCTTTATAATTAAAGTAGTCTTGTACACCAGTTTTAATGTAGTTAATTAGTCCTCTACCATCAGCTTCTGCAAAATGATGACTAACATAAGCATCAAAGCCAGTTCCAGAAGTACAGAAAAACTGTTTTCCATTTACAATACCAACATCAATAAATGATGTTTGTGCATTGTATAATGAATTAATAGCTTTTTGTGGATTAAGTGGAATATTTAAGTGTCTTGCCAATCCATTCCCTGAACCAATTGGAATGATGCCAAGCGGTATGTTTTGACCAATCATAGCGCTAGCTACCTCATTAATTGTTCCGTCACCTCCAACCGCGACAATCAGACTTGTTTCTCCTTCTTCGATTAATTCTTTAGCTAATGAGTAAGCGTGATCTCTTCCTTTTGTAAAAAGAATCTCAGAAGATGTATTTGGGCTATTAAACTTTTCTCGGATAAGTTCAGCTGTTCTTTTTCCTTTCCCAGAACCAGAGATAGGATTAATTATAAATTTTACGTTTGCCAATGTTTTATGGATTAAAACATCGTGTTTAGTATATAATGTCATTAAAATCTATGTCGATTAGCTGAGGATAATTTAGTTCTAATTTACAAGCAAAAATACTTTAATTAATCGTAAACTAAAATGAATTCTATGCTCATGATGAATTAACAATATATACTTTTAATCATATTCTTCAGTTTTTTTTAGAAAAATTATGAATTCAAATAAAACTTACAGCATAGAGGTAGTTATTAATGATTTCTAGGTTTTAGCCTAAAACTTATTAAAATATCAAAAAATAAAGCCTATTTCATATATTTCATTTGCTGAAATCTCATAAAAGCATTATCATTTACTTTTGTTAAAGATTGATTAACATTTTTATACTAACTATTACTTAAAATATGGAAACCACGAGTAATCAAAAACAACTTTTTGGTCATCCAATAGGGTTGTACATTCTGTTTTTTACCGAAATGTGGGAGAGGTTTAGCTATTATGGAATGAGAGCTCTTCTTGTTCTTTTTATGACAGCTCCAGTCGCAAAAGACGGTTTGGGATGGTCGCAAGGTGATGCGATATCATTGTATGGTACTTATACCATGATGGTCTATTTGATGTCTATTCCTGGAGGTATTTTAGCAGATAAATTATTAGGGCAAAAGCGTTCAGTGATGATTGGTGGACTGACGCTCGTGGCAGGTCATCTGGTGATGGCTATCCCTGAGATTTGGGCATTCTACACTGCATTAGTACTGATCGTATTGGGAGTTGGTATGTTAAAACCAAATATCTCTACAATGGTAGGAGGTTTGTACGCAAAAGGTGATCCGAACAGAGATCAAGGCTTTAATATATTCTACCTAGGTATTAATATTGGAGCTTTTGCATCAAGTATTGCAGTTGGATTGGTTGCTGAAAAATATGGATGGCATTACGGTTTTGGTTTGGCAGGGATAGGAATGCTGCTTGGCCAATTGGTGTTTATGGCAGGACAAAAACATCTTAAAGGTGTGGGTGATCTTGTTGGTGGAACAGAAAGTAAAATCTCTAAGGAAGAAGCTGAAAGACCTCTAACGAAGGTTGAGAAAGATAGAATGATTGTATTGCTGATTTCATTCTTGATTGTAATTGTCTTTTGGGGCGCATTTGAACAGGCAGGTGGATTGATGAATCTTTGGGCACAAAATAGTACTGATCGTACATTTGGTCTTTTGGGATTGGATGTGATTCCAGCGGCTTGGTTCCAATCTGTGAATGCTTTATTTATTATGATGTTTGTACTTGCTATTGGCTATTTCTGGGCAATGAGAGCAAAAAGCGGAAAAGAGACGTCTACTTTGCTTAAAATGGCTGTGGGTACAATGATCATGGGGGCAGGTTTCTTGTTCATGAGTGCTGCAGCCAAAACAGCTGATGTAAATGCAGAAGGCGGTTATATCAATTCAAGTATGACTTGGCTTGTATTAGCTTACCTTTTCCATACAATTGGAGAGTTGTGTGTATCACCAACAGCATTGTCGTTTATAACTAAGCTGTCTCCAGCTAAATATGCATCTATTATGATGGGGCTATATTTTGCTGCAACAGGCCTAGGTAATAAAGTAGCAGGATTGGTCGGTGAAGCAGCTGTTGATGGTGCAGGAGAGTTTGAGGTATTTACAGGAATTGCCATTTTTGCAATTGCATTTGGTTTATTGTTATTAGTTTTCTTTAAGAAATTGAAGAAATTAACTCATGGTGCTGAAGATGTAAAAGCTAAATCACTTGAAAAAGAGATAACAGCATAAGTTAACTTTTGTAAAGAATGAAGCTTAGCCCTATTTAAAGGGCTAAGCTTTTTTTATCTTAATATTTATGGAAAAGTTTAAATTATACGAAGCTCAAAAATATACAGAGCAAGAATCAATAGAAAAGAGTAAGTACTATTTTGAATATTCTAATCAAAGGAGATCGATTCGTGAATTTTCAGACAAACCTGTACCTAAGGAGGTTATAGAAAATATAATAAAATCAGCATCTACAGCTCCTTCTGGTGCAAATAAGCAACCATGGTTCTTTTGTGCTGTATCTAGTTCAATGATCAAGAAAGAAATAAGAAAGGCAGCAGAAGAAGAGGAGTATGAAAATTATCATGGCAGAATGTCTGATGATTGGTTAGAAGACTTGAAAAAATTTGGAACCAATGAAATAAAACCATTTTTGGAAGTAGCACCTTGGTTAATTATAGTTTTTAAGCAAGTGTATGAGCTGAATGAAGAAGGGGACAAGTCAAATAATTATTATGTAAATGAATCTGTCGGACTAGCTTCAGGTATGCTTTTGTCAGCAATTCATAATGCAGGTTTAGTATCATTGACGCATACACCTAGCCCTATGAATTTTCTTCAAAAAATATTGGATAGACCCAAAAATGAGAAGCCATTTTTATTGATTCCAGTTGGCTATCCTGCCAATGGTGTCGAGGTTCCAGATATTGAACGTAAGTCTCTAGAATCTATCTCTAAATTCTTTGAGTAAAATATTTTATTCCAGTGTAAAAACTGGATTATACTTAAATTTAACATTATGCGAAATGAAATAAATTTAATAAATACTAATACAAAAATTCTTACAAGGGTATCTTTTGTTTATTCAAATAGTACATAATATTTAAGTCTATTGAATATTACGAACCTTTTTAGTATTGAATTCGTACAAAAAATAGTGATTTCGTGGAACTCAAAGTATGATGATGATGGGAATCTCAGAGCATGAAAATATTGAGTCAATCATATCCAAAGTTGTAGAACACTTCCTAGACATACAGTTTGAAGAATTTAATGAAGAATTCTTTGAGTGTACTGATCAGTGGGAGAGAGGGATTCTTTATGTCAAATCAAAGTCAAATCTGACATTTATCGACCGCTTATTTCTAGCACTTGGTTTTATACATCTGAGTAAATATAATTCTGCGGAAAAAATTATTGCTAATCTGATTTTAGATCTAAGTAAAGAAGTTAACCAAAATGAAAACCTACGCCTAAACCTTCCCGATGGTGTATCACTATCTATTGAGGATACCTCAAACAGAATATCCTTGTTTTCATTAAATAAACTTTCTAGGTTTTCTTTTTATAAGCACAACGAAGAAGACTTGGTCTATGAGTCTCAAGAAAATGAATTCCAAGCTTCAGATGCTTATCATTTCTTCAGAGAAGGTTTAAGGTATTTGTATCATTTTGAATATGATTTGGCTGAGCAATTCTTTAGTCAAGCTCTCAAAATTGATCCTGAAAATTCTGAATTTAGATTTCATAAGACTATAGCAATTTTGAATGAAGGTTATGAGACAGATAAAGCTTTAGATGATCTTAAAATCTTAGAAGAATCAGAATATAAACTTCAATTTGTGAAGTATGGTCTTGCCCTTTGTTATTATGAAAGTCAGTATTATGATAAGGCATTATCATACCTAGATGAAGCCATTGTCCTTTTAAGTCTCAATCAACCACTTAACCTAGAAGAGGAGAAGCTACTTTCAAAGTGTTATTATTTAAAAGGTAGAATATTTCAAAACTTCGAACTCTGGGAAATTGCTTATGATATTTTTTCAAATATCAATAAACTACCATATCCAATACCTTCTAGCATCAACTTTCAAATAGGTCTGTGTCTTGAAAAATTAAATAGAGTTCACGAAGCTCTTGAAAGTTTTGAAAAAGCATCTTCAAACCCAAGAGATATTTTTTCGAAACAGAAGATTTTAGAACGTAGCGCTAGGTGTTATTTCTCTTTGAAAGAATATGAAATGGCACTTAACAAAGTTAAGCAGGCGATAAGTATTTCTAGCTATTGTTTTGAGAGTCGGTTATTAATGGTGAAAATTCTAGTGACCAAGAAAGATTATTTGAAAGCAGAAAAAGCTGTCAGACAAATCATCGCACTTGAAAGACAAGATGATATCACGCTTGATATTAAAATCCTTTTAGGAGATTTATTGATCAAAAATCAAAAATTTCAGAAGGCTAGGGAGTATTTTGCTCAATTAATTCAGGAGTATAAGACTGAAGAAAGTGCCTACTTAAAACTCCAATATGGAATTTCTCTTTTCCATATTCGAAAATATCGAGAATCAATTCAATTCTTTAATGATTTCCTAAAAGTATATCAGAACGTAAAGCTTTATGGTCTCAATCGTTTGAATGATACTAAGTTCGATTTAGAAACTATGAGAATGAATATAATCTCATTAAAGTCTAAAGCTATAGCTGCAAGTCAGCCAGAAAAGCTGAATTCGCTAGACTGTAGAGAATTGAATGAGTTAGCTGAAAGTGGAAATATGGAAGCAGAAATATTACTAATCAGATATTGCACACAGAAACCAAATATTTCTCGAAATCAGAATTAGCATCTTACATTATCTTAATAGAAGATAATATAGTTTAAAAAAACACATCACAACAACCATTTTTACTCTTAACAAGTTATAAGTTTAGTTCACACTAAAATCAATATATCAGATGCTTAGTAAAAATATTAAAATTGCAGTAGCAGTAATAGTTGCATTATTCACACTATCAAGTTTTGTAACTAATGAACCAAAGGAGAATGGTGAAATTAAATGGATTACAATTCAAGAAGCACTAGAATTATCTAAAAAAGATAACAAACCTATCTTTGTTGATGTCTATACCGATTGGTGTGGTTGGTGTAAAGTCATGGACAAAAAGACTTTCAGCGATACGGATGTGTCGAGTTATGTTGGGGAAAATTACTATGCCGTAAAATTGAACCCTGAGAAAGAGGGTACAATCGTCTACCAAGGAAAGAATTATACAAATGCTGCTTTTGCGAACCATTTCCAAATACAAGGTTATCCTACAATATTATTGCTACAAGCAGAAAAAGAATCAAAAGCTGTTCCTGGTTTTCAAGATGCTGATAACTTCTTGAAGACTCTAGAGAAGTTTAAAAAGACATTAAAATAATATCAATTCATATAGCCTAATTAATAAAAGGGTATTGTTGAGATTAAACTTAAATAAGGAATAAAGTCGTTTATTCCTTATTTTTTTGTACCTTAAGAAGGTGAAGAGCTTGTTTTATTAGGTTTTCCTAGTAGCAAGTTGTATTATATTTTGTGTCTAAGGACTTATTCACCTACATTCCTTGAAAACGATAACCCTCACTTGCTCACTATATGAATAATAAAAAATTAGTAATCGTTTCGAACAGATTACCTGTCTCAATTAACATTAATGAAGATGAATTTAGTTTTACAAAAAGTGCTGGAGGTTTAGCCACTGGTTTAGATTCATTGAGTGATGAACTTGAAAAAATATGGGTAGGTTGGGCTGGCATACATACTTCAGATAAAGATTTAAAAGAAAAAATTAATACTGCATTTGTAGAGAAAGATCTTTATCCTATTTTTTTTGAAGAACAACTCTTTGAAGGATATTACGAAGGATTTAGTAATAAAATAATTTGGCCCCATTTCCATTATTTTACTCAGTATACAACTTACGAAGAGGCCTATTATGAGGCTTACAAGACCGTTAATGAGATTTTTGCTGAAGAATTGATTAAAATTTTGAAAGGAGATGAAATGGTATGGATTCATGATTACCATCTCATGTTACTTCCGAAGTTAATACGTCATAAATTTCCAAATATATCCATTGGTTTTTTCCTTCATATTCCATTTCCATCTTATGAGATATTCAGAACATTGCCTTGGCGTAACGATTTGTTGACGGGTGTTCTTGGTGCCGATCTAGTCGGTTTTCATACATTTGGGTACATGCGTCATTTCTTAAGTTCTGTATATAATATTTTAGGTTATGAAAATGACTTCGGGATAATCAATATCCATGATAGACTAGTCCATGCAGACGTATTTCCGATGGGTATTGATTATGATAAGTTCGCATTTCCAGATATCAAATCCGTTAGCAAGGTTTTTGAGATCAAGGAGAATCTACCTGAAGCTCGTATTATTCTTTCAGTTGACCGACTAGATTATACTAAAGGGATTCCTCAAAGAATTAAAGCTTTCGATGCTTTTTTAGAAAGGTATCCAGAATACCTCGGTAAGGTGTATCTAGTTTTAGTAGCTGTTCCTTCAAGAACTAATGTCGGACATTACAAAGAGTTGAAAGATGAAATAGAAACGCTAATTGGTAGAATAAATGGTAAATATGCCCAATTCAGATGGACTCCAATTAAGTACTTCTACAGGAATTTTAATTTTGAAGAGCTAGTTCAATTATACCAAGCCTCAGATGTTGCTATGATCACTCCATTGAGAGATGGAATGAATCTTATCGCAAAAGAATATGTGGCGAGTAGACAAGATGGAAAAGGAGTTCTTGTATTGAGCGAAATGGCTGGCGCATCATTTGAATTGATAGACGCCTTGATGGTTAATCCTCAAAATACCAATCATGTAGTAGAAGTTCTTGCCAGAGCTTTGGAAATGAATCCAAAAGAACAAGAATTAAGAATTAGAAACCTTCAAAGAAGGGTAAAGGAAAATAACGTACAAACATGGGCAAATACATTCATTGATGAACAATTAAAAATTTCGATGATGCAGAAAGAAAAACTAACAAAATTTTTTAATAAGGATGCTCAAGCATTAAACCTAACCTTAATGAAACAGTCTTCTAAAAGACTTATTTTATTAGACTATGATGGCACTCTCATGGATTTTAATTCTGATCCACAAGCTGTTGAACCAGATGAATTTATTCTTTCAACTCTTAAGACCTTCACAGCTGATCCGAGAAATAGAGTAGTCGTTATATCAGGAAGGGATAGAGATACTTTAGAAAGATGGTTAGGGCATTTAGAAGTTGATATTTCGGCTGAGCATGGCGTTTGGTCTAGAATAGATGGCGATTGGCAAATGAGTGATGGATTATTTGATAGTTGGAAAGAACAAGTAAGACCAGTGCTTGAAAACCTAGTGAAGCGTACACCAGGTACATTCTTGGAAGAGAAACAATATTCTATCGTTTGGCATTACAGAAAGATTGATAAAGCATTAGGTGAAAAACGAATCAGAGCCTATCGTGACGTACTTCAGTATATGACAGCAAATCTTGACCTTCAAGTTTTGGAAGGAAACAAAGTAGTTGAAGTAAAAAATGCGGGAGTAAATAAAGGAAAAGCAACTTTGAACTGGCTAAATATGGAAGATTGGGAATATGTTTTGGCAATGGGAGATGACCATACCGATGAAGATATTTTCAAAGTACTTCCTGATTATGCAACATCAGTGAAAGTAGGTCTTGATATGAGTGATGCTAGATATCACCTTACTTCTGTAAAACAAGTAAGAACTTTCTTAGATAAAGTAATAGAAACTCTTTACAGTGATTCAACTAAAAGTGCTATTGATTAAGGTATAACAGTCTTAAATCATAAAACGCCTTTATCGTGTAAGATAAAGGCGTTTTTTATTACTTTTTCAAAACAAAATTGGTCTTTCCAATATTCAAAACTCTCAAGAGGTGATGTAAGCTTTCTTCTAGTATTTCACCCATATTATCACACTTAAGGAATAAAGAATCCTTGTAGTATCTGTATAAAGCATTCCTTAATTGAAAAACATTTTCGCGAGGTGCAATTCTGTCGGACTTCATTGTATCTATCAAATCATTCAGAATGTAATGTGAAGCCATTATTCTATGCCCAACCATAGAACGTTCTTCTATTTGATATTGCTTTAGTGTTTGAGGTGTAATTCTTCCAATACCTAATTCTACGAAAGGATTATTTTGCTTGAAATATTGAGGAAGATATACCGATCTTTTTCCTTCATAAGATTGCTGATCAAAGTCAATTGCTCTTAATCTGTAACTAACATCATCAAAATCAGGAACCTCGACTACCACAAAATTAGAAGTATGCATATCACCTAATAATCGAATAAAACATCGTTCATTAAATTTTACAAATTCCTTGATAAGACGCGTTTTATTTAAAGTGCTATCCCCAATTTTTGTAGCAATAAACTGATCGCCAGGAATACCCGCTATATGTTCTTCAATGAGAGTTTGCTCATGAACCATATAAGAAACTTTATTCGGCGAAAGTAGATCCTCTAATTCTAAACCGTAAACCCTTGAAGCATCAGCTTGTTTGACATAAAAATAATCGAAGTTATCGTTGAATTGGTTTACTATTCTAACTCTAAATGGTTTAGTATTACCGTATGTACAAAGATCAATTCTATCAATATATAAATGGGACATAATATCCATATGCCCGTCTGCCTTTAAGTTTGCATATATCTTTTTTAGACTCTCATGAATATGGAACATATCTTCATGATTGTAAAAGACTGTAATCCATAGAGTATCTTCATCATTTTTATCGTAAAGAGGTATACTGTTGGTGTACCTCAATAGGTCTGTATAATGTATATGTATAGGAGAAACCCTATTGTATTTTTTTAGATAAAAATGAAGCTTTTCATTAATGGGATAAATTAATTTTTTCTTACTGATTAACGCCATATCCTTTTTTTATGCAAATAACACGATATCTATGGGAATAATAGAATGTACCAAGAAATATTTCTTGATTTTTCTTCTTTCCAAAATATTTGTTTATTTGAGTCGTGTGTCGAACTTTTTAAATGTTTTCTAAAAACCATTTAAAGTTCATCAAAATCAAAGATGATAATCTTGAAATATTAAAGACTTTAATCATCAAAAGTTATAATCTAAAGTAATCACAAAGTCAAGCATGAAACTTTTTGACAAAAATTATAAGCATCCATACGCTTACGACCCGAAGTATAAAAAAAGAGCTGTTTATTTCAGTATGGAATTTGCAATTGACCAGCCATTTAAAATCTATTCAGGTGGTCTAGGATTCTTAGCCGGTTCTCACATGAGAAGTGCATACGAATTAAAGCAAAACCTAATCGGTATCGGGGTACTATGGAAATATGGTTACTATGACCAAGTTAGAAAAGGTGATCAGTCAATGGATGCTCTTTTCCAAGAGAAAATCTATAGTTTCCTAGAAGATACAAATATCAAATTTACAATAGAGGTTCACGGTCATCCAGTTTGGGTTACTGCTAAGTATTTGGCACCTGAGGTGTTTGATACAGTACCTATGTTCTTCTTGAGTACAGACCTTCCAGAAAATGATTATTTAGCACAGTCGATCTGTCATAGACTATACGATGCCGATCAACAAGCTAAGATTGCGCAATATATTCTTTTGGGAGTAGGTGGAGCAAAACTTCTTGATGAGTTGGAATATGGTGCTGAAGTTTATCACTTGAATGAAGCTCATGCTCTTCCTGCTGCTTTCCATCTTTATTCTAAGTACAAGAGCTTAGATGAAGTTAAAAAGCGTTTGGTATTTACAACGCATACTCCAGAAGAAGCTGGTAACGAAAAGCATGATATTAATCTACTTTATAAGTTAGGTTACTTCTGCGGTTTGACTGTTGAAGAGGTAAAACAATTGGCAGGCTTAAATACTTCGGAATTTAGTCACTCTTTAGTAGCTCTTCGTATGTCTCGTTTATCAAATGGGGTGTCGGCTTTACATGGTGAAGTTTCTAGAGAGATGTGGGGTAAATATGACAACATCTGTCCAATTATCTCAATTACAAATGCTCAAAACAGAAAGTATTGGGCTGATGAGGCACTTTACAGATATATGGAGCGTAATGAGGACGATAAGCTTGTTGCTCGTAAAAAATATTTAAAAGCTAAATTATTTGAGACAGTTGCTGATCAAACAGGTAACCTACTTGATCCTGATGCTTTGACTATTGTTTGGGCAAGAAGGTTTGCTGCCTATAAGCGTGCTGATCTTATCACAGAAGATAGAGAGCGTTTCGAAAGAATCATCAGTAACACAGATAAAAAAGTACAAATCATTTGGGCAGGAAAACCTTACCCTCAAGATTTGGGTGCTATTAGCGTATTCAACCACTTGGTTCATTTAACTAAAAAATACCATAACTGTACTGTATTGGTAGGTTATGAGTTGAAACTTTCTAGAAAGCTGAAGCAAGGAGCTGATATTTGGTTGAACAACCCTAGAGTACCAAGAGAAGCTTCAGGTACTTCTGGTATGACAGCATCAATGAATGGAGCGATCAACTTCTCAACTGATGATGGTTGGATTCCAGAATTTGCAAATGGTGAAAATGCTTTTGTTATCCCTAGACCTGACTTGAGCAGACCTGTTTTCGAACAAGATGAGCATGATATGAATCACCTTCTTGACACATTGGAGCACCAAATCCTTCCAATGTATTATGATAGACCTGAAGAGTGGGTTACGATGATGAAGAACAGTATGCGTGATGTATTGCCTTACTTCGATTCTAATCGTATGGCTTATCAGTATTATGAAAAACTTTATAATGGGCAATCATAATTGATTTCCATTTATTAGAAATAAAGAAACGCCCTGCCATTTATTTAAATGAGCAGGGCGTAGTTTCTTAAAAAGTTAGTAACATTTGATTACTTAGAAAGAAGCATTCGTGTCACTTTGGTTTGTCCATCAGGAGTGGTTGTTCGAATTATATACATTCCATTTCCATATTCGGATAAATCAAGTTCTTCATCTAAATAAGAATTGAAGAATGATTCGTAGATTACTTTACCTTCAGTATTCATGACCTCTATCAATCCCTCTTGTCCAATGGCATTCAATTTAAATATACCTTTGTTAGGGTTAGGGAAGACCGATAGTTGGGTAGTTCCTGTTGACGTTGGGTTCATCATATCCCATTGGCAAATCTCAGCATCAGGGATACTACATCCTGACATGTTTCCAAGGTCAAAAGTGAAATCTTTGTCACAAATTGTTGCTTGAATTTGCTGAGACTGACTTACCACATAAATAGCACTTAATGGATCTACTAAACATTTTTGTGTATTACCATCAAAGATTGCTGTTTTCAAGATTGGGTCGATACTTTCAAGTAGAACTCCATTATCACTCATAGCATTTGTACACTCTTCTTCTACTATTGGATCGAATAGCGGTTTCAATTTGGTACAAATTCCTGCTGTTCCAAATGTCGGGAAGCTTCCAGCGTATTGAGCTAACTGAGGTGCATTCCAGTTGAAGGTCATTTTACCAATATTTAGCATTGGATCATGACATACTTCCAGTTCTACATCTGTCAAGTAAACATTCATGTCTACACCATTTTCAGGGCAATCTTTACAGACTAATCTGTTAATGCTTCGTCCGTCATCAGCAAACTCATCATTACTTTCAAATTCTTCAAAGTCATCATGCTCGAAGCAGACTGTCAGACACCAATTTCTTCCACAGAATTCTACATCAGCAGTTAATTTAGCCGTTCCATCATCACAGATTTCTAGAGTAGAATTATCTGGGTCTGGTACCATTGGGTGATTTACTGCTTGTCCATTGGTGTTTCCAGCTTGACCTAAGTTAGAGATAAAAGTAGCGAGATCAGTTAGATCAGTGAAACTTGTCTCTTTACATAGGTTCAGACTGTAATCATAACAGATAGGAGGTGCTGGTGCAGGATCACATGGAGGATCTAATTCATCTATTGTATCTGTAAATGAACCTGCAGCTCCATTTTTATCAATGATTACAAACTCGTAAGTATCGAATGGTAGGTCACAAACTTCAATCAAGTTATCTGAAGTTTGGAAGTTTTCCTCAATACTCTTATCTGTATTCGAGTAGAAGACGGAGAAGTCTGGAGTTCCTTCATCTCCAATGAAGATGATCACTTTTCCAATTTCATATATATCGTCTTGTACACATACTGTTTCAGCACTTGCAGAGAAACCTGAAATACCTCTAACTAAAGGACATACAATGTCTATATTGATATCTCCCTTTTTATAAGATGAGTAACCATTTTGTCTGTTGATGTTATGCTTGTATTTGAACCAGCTACTCAGTCCGAAGTTACAGTTTTTGCCATTTGCCCCGAAACCTACTTGAGCTTGCTCTATGTCATCATCAGCCTTGATCTGAATATCTCCAAAATCTGGGCAAGAAATCGTACCTTCTACAATTTTATAAGCCTCCCAATCAGCCGATAGTAAATCAAATTCAGATTGTGATTTAAGCTCATTTTTGAATTCACAGTCCTCACATCTTTCTAAAGTAATACTAGCTTCGAATCGTTTATCTCCAAAGTCTACACTTATCATTTCACCTTCGATAAGTACACTTCCATCATCTTTTACTGTAAGTGTTGGTACAGGATTTATCGAGAAGTTTAAGCGAAGATCTTTACCCCCTAAAAGTGAAGTGTCACTTCCTTCAAAGAAGTTGAATAAGTAAATTCCATGTGAGCGAGGTGCTACAGAAGGGAATCTGACTTTTTGGAAATCTTCATCAGTCAGTGTTACGGCATTTTCGATGAACAATACCAATTCATCTTCATCTTGAATGGTGTCATCATCTTCACTTCCTTCATTACAGAAATCACCGAATATAGAAACAACCTCTGGCTCATCATCAGGTTCATCGCCTAATACACATGATGGTAGATCTTGTGAAATCTCTTCTGTGAAAGTCTGAATTGTTCCAGCCTTGTCACTGATTTTGATAATGTACTCACCGATAGGAAGGTTAGCAATAATAACTTCTGTATCACTAGTTGTTTCTACCATAACCTCTTCATCACTTCCTACTTCTCTGTAAGAGATGAAGTATTCTGGCGTACCATTAAGAATTTCAAGGATAATTCGTCCCCCATTCGGGTCAATACACTTCTCAATTACTTCTGCCTCAATTTTTGGTCTATTAATCAGAGGACAAAGAATGTCAATATTGATATCACCTTTTTTGATTGGCCCAAAAGCACCTCCATCGTTAGTGATGTTTTCTTTATAATGGAACCAACTACTTAGTCCTAAGTTGTCATTCTTACCATTGGCAGCACAATATCCAAGTTGAGCCTGATATGGACTACTTTCATTTGCCATGATCATAATTTGCCCTGTCTCAACTCCATTCTCTTTACAGATGATTGTACCTTGGGTTACCTTATAAAGGTCCCATCCAGCTATAACATCAGCGAGTTCTTGACCACTAAGTTTTGTTTCGTTTTTAGCAACTCCCTCTGGGAATTCATCTAATGTTAGACAAATTTCAAAGGTTTTATCAAAATATTCATCACATAAAGATTCTGCTTCACCTTGAATGATAATCTCACCTGTGATTCGATCTGTTAAGGTTGCGCCATCTTTAAAAAGAAGTCTAAGTGGTTCCTTACCTTTAAAATTGAATAGATAAATACCATGAGCATTAGGTGCAATTGATGGGAATTTAGCTTTTGATTTGTCCAAATCAGTTACCGTTGCCGCATTTCTGATATTGAACATAACGTCACCTATTTGAGCATCTTTCTGACCATTTTCTTCTAGGACTTGAGCTTGCAATGGAGTGATTGGGCTTGGGCAGAATTCTGGTAAAATTCTTCCAATACATTCTAAATCTACATTAAAGTCTCCTTGTCCTTCACCACATGGACTTCCATCAGCATTGAGTAGTGTCCAGTCAAACCAAGAAGAAGCACCAAATCTATCGTTCTTTCCGTTTGCATTTTGACCTATTTGTACTTGGTAAGGACCATCACCTCCCATAACAGGACCGAATTCAAATCGTTTTGCATCATCTTTTGGTTCTCCATTTTCATCTAATGCAGTTCCTGTTCCTGAGGTTACAATCCAATACTCCCAACCATCTTCAACACTTGTTTGAAAATCACCTTTGGTTTCGATTTTAGCGATACCTTCATCAAATTTTTCTAAGATGAAAGTCATTTCCCATTGACAATTACCTACTTCTTCAGTGAATGGAGATTCCTCAAAAAAACCTGTTCCTTGAAGAATACCGTCCTCATTTAGTGTAAATAAGAAAGCGTCATCAAAGAAGAACTTTGTGTTTTTACCGAAAAGGTTGAAGAAGAATATCCCATGATCACCAGGGAATTTTATAAATGGAGCATAATCAGCACCCTTGTCTGTAACAGCGTTTGTGACTAGATATAATCCTGTGTCACAGTCTTCATCAGACGGGTCTTGAGCTTTTACATTTAACCCTATTAGGCAGAGGGCCAAAGTGAATAAGCCTAGCTTAAGCCTATTCATTTTTTTAATTGGTTTGTTCATTAGTACAAGTGTTAATAAATAATAGTTGCTTAGTTTTATAGTTAGCTTTAATTGTTATTCGAAGTTTAATGAGTCAAGTAATGTTTTTGGCTTACGTTTCCTTTGGAACACAGACATTTTTGCTTCTGTTCAAGGAGCTGATATTTTTACAACAAGTGGTTAGTTTAGTACAAAAATGATGATTTTACGGGAGAGGTAATTTGCTAGTATTTAGTGGTTTTAGGTGTTTTTTTCTCAGTTTTGTAGAAAGTATTACGTGAGTTAGTTCTCATATGAAAAACCCCAGGGAATAAGCTTCGATTTAGAATAATTGAATGTATTCTGTTTTTATAGGAAGAAAAATAACTGATTTGTGATGAGTGATGATATGCTTTTTTGAAACATTGTGTGTATTGCATCAACCTAATAACTAACCTAATATACCTATGTTACGAAACAAGCAAATTGTATTACCAGCTATTACTATCTTTTTTCTATTACTTATCTCTTTCAACTACCCAAACACTTTCAATTTTAATACATCTTTGGATAGGGATGCAGATGGTATCACTGATAAAAGAGACTATTGTCCTCTAGAAGCAGGGTTCATTTCAACTGGAGGTTGTCCAGATATTGATTTGGATGGAGTGGCCGACAAATGGGATAAATGCCCTGAGTTGGAAGGTTCATTAGATTCTTTTGGATGTCCAGACTATGATAAAGATGGTGTATCTGATACGGTAGATCAGTGTCCATATGATTTTGGAGAGGCTAAAAACAATGGATGTCCAGATCTTGATCAAGATGGGGTAGCTGATCATATGGATGACTGTATCGATGAAAAAGGAACTGTAGAAACAAATGGTTGCCCTGATACCGATAAAGATGGAGTTGCAGATATTTATGACAAATGCCCGACAAAGTTTGGAGAAGTGAAGTATTGGGGCTGTATTGACTCTGATGGAGATTTGGTAGGAGACCATATTGATGAATGTCCTTATGACAAAGGCTCTACTCTAAACAAAGGTTGTCCTGTCAAATAGATTGACACATCTTATAAAAAAGCCGAATACATTTCTAAAGTATGTATTCGGCTTTTTTGATTTCTAATATATTCTTTGCACCAATTATTTTTTTCTAGGTTTTGGAGAAGAACATTTCATAGTAAATTCATAGTAGCTCAAGTCAGACATGTCTCTATAGTAGTTATCGCTAGCCACATAAACTACTTGTGGAGCACAAGATGAAAGAATCAAGAGACAGATCAGAGAAATAAGTAGTTTTTTCAACGCTTAAAAAGATTTAGTTTCTAATGGATACATAAAAGACAAATATAATGCATTGATAAATAATTGTAAATATTATTAGAGTCTTTTGTCGAAAAACTTAGATGAAGCATAAAAAAAGCGAATAGTTATATCTCTATTCGCTAAATATTTATTTATATTTTTTGGCTCTTACCTTATCTAATAACATACTTAGTTGTTCTGCTTCTTCCTCGGTAAGGTCTTCCATAATATTATCATTCTGTTCCATAACCTTATTCAAGGTTTCCATAAACTCAAGACCTTTCTCATTAATTGAGACGAAGACCATTCTTCGATCACTCGTACAACGTTCTCTCGTAACTAACTCTTTATCCAGAAGGCGATCTACTAAACGGGTAACATTTGGTGTTTTATCGATCATTCGTTCTTTAATTGAATGAACTGATAAACGATCTGGATAGCTACCTTTTAAGATTCGAAGGATATTATATTGTTGGGGCGAAATTCCATAAGGCTTTAATAGATTTAAAGACATTCCATTTATCCAACTTGAAGTAAATAGTATGTTTAAGAGTGCTTTAGATCTATTGTCTTTGAATTTCTTTTGTTTGATTTCCTCTTCTAATTGCATAACAGTTTGTAAGATTTTGCATGTGTAATTATATGAGGCCTTAGAAAGCAGACATAAATTACCTGATTTAGTTTATAAGCAAAAATACATTACATGTAAAATAAAACCAAGCTGATAGAAGAAAAACTTAATATTTATTTCAAGTTACATTAACTATTGAATATCTCTATGAATAATTACATTCATTCGGATACAAAAGTAAAATAATTACCTAGATCATCTTTTTTCACCAAAGTCTTCCGTTGATTTGTATTTAAATAAAATTGTACGCCACCCAAGAATAGTGTGTTTAAATAATAAGATTATGATTTGCTAGTCATGGAAAATAGTGCCTTAAAGAGCTTACTAAAAAAGCTGAAAGAAGAAAAGAAAATACATAAGTCTATAGATTATTATATACCATCACTTTGGATAGACTCAAATTCTAAACCTAATCCTACCAAAGTGGAAGCTTATTCTTTCTATGAAAATCTGATAGAGGATATTCTCGGTAAGTCAGATGATGGAATTAACTATGCTCAATCTATTTCAAAAATACAAAATCAGCATCATGGAATAGGAGGGGATTGGACCTATAAATCTGTTATCTATAATTTATTTCCACGACTAACGACTGCTTACGACCACGATCATGATGGCTTTATAGGCAGTTCAGATATAGATTTATCATTAAATGAAAATGGTGTTAGGGAGACAGGTACATTCTTGAAGTGTATAGCAATGTTACCTTATATCAAGTCCTTAGGGTGTAATACGATCTATTTCCTCCCAATTACAAGTATAGGAAAAGATGGAAATAAGGGAGATTTAGGCTCTCCTTACGCAATTAGAAACCCATATGAGTTAGATCAGAGCTTAGCAGATCCAATTGTTGGTAAGGATGTGGTTTTACAGTTTAAAGCATTTGTGGAAGCTGCTCATATAATGGGATTCCGAGTGATGCTAGAGTTTGTGCTTAGAACCTCAGCGCTTGATGGGGATTGGATTAAAACAAATCCAGAATGGTTTTACTGGATTAAGCAAGGAGAGGTTTCAACTTTTAAAAGTCCTGAATTTAGTGAGGATGATTTAGAGGAAATTAAATTAGTCCCTGAAGGAAAAGGAGTTTATCATGCTCCGAATAAGACTTATCGAAATATTTTCTCTAAGCCACCAAGTCCTGAACAAATAAAAAAGGAGGGAAATAAATATGTAGCCGAAACTGAAGATGGGAAATTAGTAATACCTGGAGCATTCGCAGATTGGCCACCAGATGATATCCAGCCAGCTTGGAGTGATGTGACTTATTTGAGAATGTATGATTTTCCATACTCAGATTCTGAAAATGATTTTAATTATATGGCTTATAATACAATTAGATATTATGATCCTGTTTTAAGTCATCCGAAGAATGTAAACAGACCTTTGTGGGATAAGTTGGTTGGAGTAATACCACACTATCAAGAAACCTTTGGCATAGATGGAGTTATGATGGATATGGGACATGCCTTGCCAAAACCATTGATGACTGAGGTAATTGATAAAGCTAGAAGTATTGACCCTGATTTTGCTTTTTGCGAAGAAAACTTTGATATAGATCCTAATAGTAGAATGGCTGGTTTTAATGCTACTTTAGGTTTCGAATGGAGAGTTACAGGAAATGCTTATGTAAATGGTGGAATAAAAGATGTCATTTATAAAAGTGGTGAAAAGTTGCCTCTACCATTTTTTGGAACATCAGAAACGCATAATACACCCCGAACAGTCAAAAGAGGAGGAGTTCAGCATTCAAAGTTATGTTGGATGGTTAGTTGTTTTATGCCGAGTTCAATTCCATTTATTCATTCAGGTTTTGAAATTCTAGAAAGAAAACCTGTAAACACAGGGCTGAATTTTACAGAAGAAGAAACTGAGAAATATGGTAAGAAGAATCTCGCATTATTCTATAGAAGCTCTTATGATTGGGACAATACAACTAATATAGTTCCTTACATCCAAAAGGTTCTGGAAATTAGAGAGCAGTTCTTCAAAACTGAGGAGATGAAAAATCATTTGGTTGGAAATGAGTTGTCGTTTAGAGTAGTAGATATACAGCAAGAAGGAGAAGATGTTATCGCTTTTGAAAGATTTGATCCTTGGCATCAGAATCAGACCTATCTGATTGTTTCCAATACGAATTACCAAATTGCTCAGACCATAAAGATCAAACTCGAAGGGATGGGGAATAAAAAGGTAAAAGAACTAATAACTGATGAACGTTACCAATTTAATTCTGATGAAGTTCATATCATCATTAAAAAAGGTGATTCACTTATTTTTAAATTAGAAAAGTACTAACAAAATCTAGTTCTTATTTCATATCCTAAATCCAATTGATTTGCTATTCAATCGGATTTAGGATATTATTGTTTTTAGGTATTGTATAAATTACACTATATTTTTTTCTAACCAATAAACCACGAAAACTACTAAAATGAAAAAAATAGCTGTTATCGGATCAGGAACAATGGGAAATGGTATTGCCCATGTTTTTGCACAAAACAACTTCGAAGTAAACCTAATTGACATTTCTGCTGATGCATTGGATAGGGCAATCTCTACTATTTCAAATAACCTTGACAGGTTAATCAAGAAAGAAAAAATTGATGAAGCAGTTAAGAATAAGACGCTTCAAAATATCACGACGTTTACAAAACTAGAGGAGGGAGTAGCTGATGTAGGTCTTGTAATTGAAGCAGCTACCGAAAATGTAGACATAAAGCTTTCTATTTTTAAAGACATTGATAAAGCAGCTCCTAAAGAGGCTATTTTAGCTACAAACACTTCATCGATTTCAATCACAAAAATAGGTGCGGTAACATCTCGTCCTGAAAAAGTGATTGGAATGCACTTTATGAATCCTGTGCCAATGATGAAACTTGTAGAGGTGATTAATGGATATCTCACTTTGAAAGAGACAACAGAGACAGTTGTGAGTTTGTCTGAGCAAATTGGTAAAATTCCGTTACCTGCTAATGACTATCCTGGTTTTGTGGCAAACAGAATTCTGATGCCAATGATCAATGAAGCAATTCTTTCATTACAAAATGGGGTAGCAGGTGTAAATGAGATTGATGGAATAATGAAATTGGGGATGGCACATCCTATGGGGCCATTACAACTCGCTGATTTCATTGGTTTGGATGTGTGCCTTTCTATCATGAGAGTACTGCAGGATGGGCTAGGAGATGATAAATATGCTCCAGCTCCTTTATTGGTCAATATGGTGACAGCAGGACACTTGGGTGCTAAATCTGGTTATGGTTTTTATGATTGGAAAGAAGGGAACAATAAGAATCTGGTTGTTGCGAAACAATTCATTTAAAATATTGCCCCTTTATCTATTTGATAATCATTAAATAATCAAAACAAGTTCTTCTCTTAATGAATCTAATTGTCTTGAATTTCTTAAGATGATTAGGCATTTATGAGAAGAGTTTGTATATTTGCGATCTCAAAATCTTCAAATGAAGGTTTTGTAATTATATATTTAATAGGTAATTCAAATTTTCAAAGAATGAAAGTTAAAAATTACGAGGCGGTTTTCATCATTAGTCCCGTTTTATCTGAAGAGCAGATAAAGGAAGCTGTCGACAAGTTTTCTAGTTTGTTGAAGGACAGCGGAGCAGATGTATACCACTCTGAAGATTGGGGTCTAAGAAAATTGGCTTATCCAATCGAGAAGAAATCTACTGGTTTCTACCAATTATTCGAGTTTAAAGCAAGTCCTGAAGTGATTGCTAAGTTTGAGCTTGAATTGAAACGTGACGAACGTGTACTTCGTTTCTTGACAGTATCTCTAGACAAATACGGTGTAGAGTACAATGAGAGAAGAAGAAACGGTCTTGGTAAAAAATCTGAAACTAAAACTGAGGAGGTAGCGTAATGACTCTAATGAACGAACCTGTAAACAGACAGGAAAACAGAAAGAAGTACTGCCGATTCCAGAAGCACAGAATCAAGTACGTGGATTATAAAGATCCTGACTTCTTGTTGAAGTTCTTGAACGAGCAAGGTAAAATCTTGCCAAGAAGAATCACTGGTACTAGCTTGAAATTCCAAAAAAGAGTTGCTAAAGCTGTGAAGAGAGCGAGACAAATCGCTTTGCTTCCTTACGTAGCAGACGGTCTTAAGTAATCTTATTGACCTCCGTAATTCTCGGAATTTGCTGGGCTGAAAAACATCCCGGCGTAAGCTGTCGAAAGATAGCAGAGCCCATTCCAAGGTTTAATTAAAAAATTAAAAATTACAATGGAAGTAATTCTTAAAGAGGATATCAAGGGCCTAGGTTTCAAAAACGATATTGTAACTGTAAAGGCTGGTTACGGTAGAAACTACCTAATCCCTCAAGGATTCGCACACTTAGCTACAGAAGCGAATAAAAAAGTGCTTGCTGAGAACATCAGACAAGCAGCACACAAAGCTGAGAAAATCAAACAGGATGCTGTAGATTTAGCAACTTCAATCGGTGAATTGACTATTACTATTAGTGCAAAAGCTGGTGAAAGTGGTAAAATCTTTGGAGCAGTTACTCCTCTTCAAATCTCTGAAACTTTGAAAGAGAAAGGATTCGATGTAGATCGTAAGAAAATCTCTTTCACTGAGGAAGTTAGAATGATCGGTTCTTATAAAGCTGAGCTAGCTCTTCACAAAGAAGTATCTCACGAGATCGCAGTTGAGGTTGTTGCTGCTGAATAGTTCAGAGCTATCCAACTAGATACATCTACTGCCGTGAGGCAGAATTAGTAACGAAGTTTGAACACGTCGTTATTTTAAGTTTTTTCCTTAAAAGGCTGATACTTTCAGAAGTATCAGCCTTTTTTGGTCATACTATTTTCTTTGAGGATTATTGTTAAGATTTAGGATGAATTAAATCCTGTTTTTCTTATTTTTGTCCCTCATTCTAGAATACAATCTTTTAAAATTTATATAAATGGCAGCGCAAAAACCTGGTATTCCGAAAGGAACACGAGACTTTGGACCTGAGCAAATGCTCAAGAGAACGTATATTATGGATACGATCAAGGAAACTTTCAAACGTTTCGGTTTTCAGCCTTTAGAAACACCTTCTATGGAAAATTTATCTGTACTTACAGGTAAATATGGAGATGAAGGAGATCAATTGTTATTCCGTATTTTGAATTCGGGTGATTATTTGAGTAAGGCTAAACCTGAAGATATTGAGAAGGGTTCAAAGCATCTTTCTTCAAAGATCTGTGACCGTGGTTTGCGTTATGACCTTACTGTTCCTTTTGCTAGATACGTAGTAATGAATAGAGGAACTTTGTCATTCCCATTTAAAAGATATCAGATGCAACCTGTTTGGAGAGCTGACCGTCCACAAAGAGGGCGTTATAGAGAGTTCTACCAATGTGATGCAGATGTTGTAGGTACAGATTCATTGATTTGTGAGGCAGAAATTGTAGCAATGATCAATGAAGTATTTGAGAAATTTGGAATCTCAGATTACAATATCAAGATCAATAACCGTAAAATTTTAACAGGTATTACTGAAGCGATTGGCGAGGCAGGTAAAGAAACTGAGCTTTGCGTAGCTATCGATAAACTTGATAAAATTGGTCAAGAGAAAGTAAATGAAGAATTAATAGAGAGAGGATTTTCTCAAGAAGCAGTAGAGAAGCTTCAAGGAATTCTACAAATTAAAGGCTCTTATGAAGAAGTACTTTCTCAATTAAAAGATACATTGGCGAGCTCTGAAACAGCAATGAAAGGTGTGGAAGAAATGGCTGAAGTCTTTGAGTATGTAAAAGCATTCGGAAAGGATAATAAATTCTTGGACTTTGATGTAACTCTAGCCAGAGGTTTATCTTACTATACAGGGGCAATCTTCGAGGTTAAAGTAAATAACGTGTCTATCGGTTCTGTAAGTGGAGGTGGACGCTACGATAACTTGACAGGTGTATTCGGTTTAGAAGGAATGTCTGGTGTAGGTTTTTCATTTGGGGTTGATAGACTTTATGATGTTTTGGAAGAGCTAGACCTTTATCCAAACAACGCAATGGAGTCTACTAAAGTGATGTTTGTAAACTTTGATATTGAATCTCAAACATTCTGTTTACCACATCTTCAGACTTTGAGAAATAATGAAATTTCAGCAGAAATTTATCCTCAATCAGCTAAAATGAAGAAGCAAATGACCTATGCAAATAACAAAGGGATTGCGTATGTGATTATGGCTGGTAGCAATGAAATTGCAGAAGGTAAAATGACGCTTAAAAATATGATCTCAGGAGAACAAGAGCTTCTTACAATTGAAGAAGTTGTTGACCGATTGAAGTAATTCTTTCTAACTGAAAAAGAGAAGCTCTACATTTGTTGTAGGGCTTTTTTTGTGTTTCAAGCTGAACTGTTATAAACTTGTATAATTATTAAAAGCTAAAACGTCTAAATTGAAATTTATGGATTTTCAAAATGTCGATTTAAAGCAGATCGAAAATGTATTTTTTGTAGGGATTGGAGGAATAGGAATGAGTGCCTTGGCAAGGTGGTTTAACCTACATGGAAAAAATGTTTGCGGATACGACAAAACCCAAACCCCACTAACAGATTCTTTGGAGGCTGAAGGAATTTCCATTCATTTTACAGACGAACTTTCAAATATTGATCAGGTTTTTAATGACAAGCCTGAATCGTGTTTAGCAATTTTCACCCCAGCTATTCCAAATGATCATTCAGAATTGAATTTCTTCAAGGATAGCCGAATTCCACTTCTAAAAAGATCAGAAGTACTTGGGCTGATTTCTAGATCATTGGCAACTATTGGTGTAGCTGGAACTCATGGAAAGACCACGACTTCTTCAATGCTTGCCCATATTCTTCATCATGCTGGAGAAAATATGACGGCATTTTTAGGTGGTATTGCTACCAATTATAATTCAAATCTTATTCTTCCATCAGCCAATGAAGAACAATCTACGGTTGTGGTTGAAGCTGATGAGTATGATCGTTCTTTCTTGAGACTTTCTCCAAAAATGGAAATTATCACCTCTGTTGAAGCCGATCATTTAGATATCTATGGTTCGGAAGCTTATCTGATTGATTCTTTCCAAATGTATATTGATAAGTTGGAAGAAGGGGATCAACTGATTGTCCATGAAAAAGTAGGGTTAAGAAGTAAAGTTGATGGTGTAATTCATCAAAGCTATGGAGAAGCGACATCCAATGATTTTGTGATTAAAAATATCAGAATTGAAGAAGGGCAATATATTTTCGACTTGCAGTATGGTAAAACTGTGATTGAAGATATCACAATGCTTATTCCGGGTTATCATAATGTACTTAATGCTACAGCAGCAACAATAGCAGCTTTAAATCAAGGTTTGAGTGCAACACAGATTAAAGAAGGTTTAGCAAGTTTCAAGGGGGTTAAAAGGCGTTTCGAATATTGGTTGAAAACAGATCAACACATTTATATAGATGATTATGCCCATCACCCGACTGAAGTTGAAGCATTTTTGTCTTCAGTAAAAAATATGTATCCCAAAAAAGAATTAGTTGCCATTTTTCAGCCTCATCTATTTTCTCGTACCCGAGATTTTGCAGAAGAATTTTCTAAGAGTCTCTCAATAGCAGATAGGTTACTACTATTGGATATTTACCCTGCCAGAGAGTTACCAATTGAAGGCGTTACTTCAGAAATGCTTTTAAAGAATATTACTTCTAAAAAAGCTTTAGTTTCAAAAGAAGAAGCTTTGAAAATTGTTGAAGAAGAAAAACCGAAGTTGGTAGTCACAATAGGAGCGGGGGATATCGATAGACTTTGCCCCGAAATACAAAAAATACTTTCTTAAAAAAAATAGCCCTTAGTTTGCTAACTAAGGGCTTTTCTATTCAATAAAATTAATCGAGATCCTTTTGGAGTTTTTCCATGACCTGATCCAAACTGAAGGAAGCAGCTTTCTGACGAGGTGGATAATCTCTGAAAGTCGATAAGAATTTACCCACATATTGTTGAGCAGGTACTAAATAAAATACATGATCTATTAGCCAATCATAATACGTATTAGATGTTAGATTGGCTTGCTCATATGGATCTTGACGAAGGTTGAACATTAATGGTACACGAAGAGGAGTAAATGGATTTGCCCATACACCTAAAGTACCATACATGCGCTGTTCCATAAATACCATTTTCCAATCATCATATCTTAGAGCGGTTAAGTCTCCATCATCTGAGAAATAGAAGATTTCTTTTCTTGGGCTCTCTTTCTCTTTTCCTTGGAAATAAGGTAAGATGTTATAACCATCTAGGTGAACTTTAAAAGTTTTATCACCTACTTGATAGCCGTCAAGTAATTTCCCTTTGATATCGTTTTCACCAGCAGCAGCTAAGAAAGTAGGGAACCAGTCCATGTGGTGTACAATTTCATTTGAAACTGAACCAGGTTTAATTGTTCCGGGCCATTTCACCATAGCTGGAACTCTCCAGCCACCTTCCCAGTTTGTGTTTTTTTCACCTCTAAATGGGCTTAAAGCTGCATCAGGCCAAGTGTTTTTGTGAGGTCCGTTGTCTGTACTATAGAATACAATTGTATTGTCCGCAATTCCTAGTTCATCAAGCAACTCTAACAGCTCTCCGACATGCATATCATGCTCAACCATACCATCACCATATTCATTCTGACCTGAAATACCTCTATGCTCTTTCTTAACGTGAGTTCTAAAGTGCATACGAGTACCATTCCACCATACAAACCAAGGAGTACCAGATTTGTGATGTCTTCTGATGAAGTCTTTCGCTGCAGCTACAGTCTCATCATCGATAGTTTCCATTCGTTTACGGGTCAATGGTCCCGTATCTTTTACTGGTCCATCAGCAGATGATTTAATTACACCTCTTGGACCAAACTTTTCCTTAAATTTAGGGTCTTTAGGGTAGTCTTCTAATTCTGGTTCTTCTTCCGCATTTAAGTGGTACAGATTTCCTAAGAATTCATCGAAACCATGATTTGTAGGTAGGAACTCATCTTTGTCTCCAAGGTGGTTTTTACCAAACTGACCTGTCGCATAACCCAAAGGTTTTAGCATTTCTGCAATAGTTGGGTCTTCAGCTCTTAGACCAAGGTCAGCACCAGGCAAACCTACTTTACTAAGCCCTGTTCGAAATACACTTTGACCTGTAATGAATGAAGAACGACCTGCGGTACAACTTTGCTCACCATAATAATCAGTGAAAATCATACCTTCTTTTGCAATACGATCAATGTTTGGAGTTTCATAACCTACTAATCCTCTTGTGTATGCAGATATATTGGATTGTCCAATGTCATCCCCCCAAATCACTAAAATATTTGGTTTGTCTTGTGCCCACAAGCTAAGTGGAAGTAGACACAGAAAGGATAAAAAGAGTTTTCTCATAAAATGTTTTAGTAGTTGATTTGCGTACTAAACGTTGAGAATACCTCCGAAGGTGCATCAATGTGCGAAATATAGTTAAAACAATTTTTTCTCTTCTATTGAATTGAACTACTGAAAATAAAACGATATAAAGTCTAATAAATAAATGACTATCTATTCTTTTTAGAGTCTAAAAAACTAAAATTAGCTATCTATTAGAAACTTTTGACTTAAAAGAAGGCTTCAGTGTTTTATTTTCACTATGATTTACGAACTTTGGGCTGAAGTTGAAACACTAAAATCACAAACGAACGTGTCAGAGAAAAAAGTTGCGATTCTTGCTTCGGGGAGTGGAAGTAATGCAGAGAATATTATCCAATACTTTAGAGATAATAATATAAATGCTTCTTTTATCATTATAGCAAATAATAAGGAAGCGAAAGTTTTTGATAGAGCAGAGCGTTTGGGAGTACCAAGCTATTATTTTGGTAGAAAGGCTTTCAACGAAACTGGAGAAGTTAAGCAAAAACTTATAGAATTTGGTGCTGATCTCATTGTTTTAGCTGGCTTTTTATGGCTAATTCCATCAGATCTAGTAGAAGCTTATCCAAACAAAATTGTGAATATTCACCCTGCGTTATTGCCAAAATATGGAGGTAAGGGAATGTATGGGATAAATGTTCACAGAGCTGTTGTGGAGGCTAAAGAAAAAGAAAGCGGAATTACAATTCACTATTGTAATCAAGCTTATGATGAAGGAGCGCACATTCTCCAAGCTTCATGCTTACTTGACCAAACTGAATCTCCTGAAGAGGTTGCTAAAAAAGTATTGAGACTAGAGCATAAATATTACCCACAAGTGGTAGAAGATATATTGTTTAATTCATAATAGACATGTATTCAATTCTTATGAATTGGATACATGTTTTTTAATTTTAAAGCCTTTATGACCAAAACAGCATTAATTACTGGAGCTACGTCTGGTATTGGAAGAGCTACTGCACAAGAATTTGCTAAAAATGGAATTCGTTTGATTCTTACAGGAAGGAGAACTGATAGGTTAGATGAATTAAAAAAAGAACTAGGTGAACAGACAGAAGTTTTAACGCTTGAGTTTGATGTTAGTGACCGTGAAAAAGTAAATGAGGTATTCGAAAACCTTCCTCAAGACTGGAAACAAATCGATATCTTGATCAATAATGCGGGTAATGCTCATGGTTTATCTTCTATTCAAGATGGAGATATTGATGATTGGGATAAAATGATGGATATAAATGTAAAGGGACTTTTATATGTTTCAAAAGCAGTTATTCCGTCTATGATTGAGAAATCTTCTGGACATATCATTAATATAGGTTCTATAGCTGGAAAAGAGGTTTATCCCAATGGGAATGTCTATTGTGCTTCAAAGCATGCCGTAGATGCGCTTACTCAAGGAATGAGGATTGATTTGAACGCACATGGAATTAAAGTAGGAGCTGTTCACCCTGGATTGGTTGAAACTGAATTTTCAGAAGTCAGATTTAAAGGGGATACTGTAAGGGCGAAAGGAGTTTACACAGGTTATGAGCCTCTAAAACCTGAAGATATTGCTGATATCATCTATTTTATCGTTTCTAGACCATATCACGTAAATATTGCTGATCTTTTAGTATTTCCTACTGCACAAGCTTCTGCTACTGTCTTGAAAAAAGATTAAGAAAAATATTATATACTAGAAAATGCTGTTCTTAACTAGAACAGCATTTTTTTTATTTAATAAACTCAATTTCAATCCTTCTATTTTTACTCCTATATTCTTCAGAATCATTTGGGAAAAGTGGATTAGTTTCTCCGAATGGGTTTACTTTTATGAGATCAGAAGCTATACCATTTTTCACTAAATAGTTTTTGACTGCAATTCCTCTTTTCTCAGAAAGAGCTAGGTTTTTTTCTGCTGTGCCTACGTCATCTGTATGAGCACGTATAATCAATTCTGTTAATTCTTGTCGTTTTGCTGCTTCAGATATTCGATCCAAAATTGGAAATATTTCTTTCTCCAATAAGTATGAGCTACTTTTAAAAGTAATATCTCCGAGAATATGCATTTCATGAGCTGTGTCAACACCTTTTTCTTTTAGCAAAGGGCCATAATTGTCTACAGCATAAACAAACCACGGCATAGGTTGATCAGGTACCCAAATATCTTCATTCCTAGAAAAAACAGCATGAATTCTATTTTGAGTCATACTCAAGAAAGTGGAATTTTCTTCACTATGTAAATCCATAATCAATTTGGGCTTATTCCATTTCCCCGTATTTGAAAGATCACAATTAAAGATTCCAATACTCACATTATCTCCCAACTCTATATCGGAAGGGAATTCGCTAAAGTAGAGTCTTTTCAAACTAGGATCAGTAGTAAGATATGGTTCACAAAGCTTAATTCCTTTACCAAAACTAACTGCAGGGATGTTGAGTTTTCGAATGTTTCCCCATTTTCCATTTGTTTGTCTTGCAGAATATACTTCGAAGCAATTCTCTAAGTCTTGATTTGTAGTTCTGCAAAAAAAGAGTGTCTTTCCGTCCGCAGATAGAGTAGGTGAGCTTTCATACTCGGAACTATTGAGTGGTGCTCTTAAAGGATAGGCTGTAGACCATTCATCGTTGTTTTTTTCAATTTCAAATATATCAGAGTTGTTATTCTGAGTTTGAGCAGAGAAAAGAATTATATGACCATCATGAGACCAGAAGACATTTTGGACTTCTTGAGAAGTTTTGAGCTGAATTGCTTTGGTCCACGTATTTGGCTTTGTCTTTTTATATATAAATAATTGATGATCTCTAATCAGAAGTAGACTATCGCCCTGAGCAGAGATATTGGGGCATTTACCTTCTAGTAATTCTTTTTTTCCATTGACTATTTCCCATTGAGGGATGGGTGTTCCCCAATGGTCGTAGGCTTGGGCTAAAATTGAGAAAGGAGAAAACAAGATCGTAGCTAGTAATGTAATTGTTATTTGGGTTTTCATAGGTAAGTAGTTTTGTCTAAGGAATTTACTTTCTTTTTAGTAAAAAAAAAAGATCACTACATGAGTGATCTTTTATGTAAATCCTTTTTTAGACTAGAATGGTAATGCGTCTTCGTCATCATCATTTCCAACTGGAGGCGGTGGAGGTGGAGGAGTATTTCCACCCATTGGAGCTGCATTATAACCTCCTTGTTGAGGGAATGCTTGTCCGCCTTGTGGTTGTGCTGCTTGAGGAGCAGTAATTCTCCACGCTTCTACATTTGTGAAATACATTGTTTGTCCTTCACGATTTGTAAAAGGTCTACCTTTAAGATCAAAGCTTACCTGAATTTCATCACCTACTTTAAATTGGTCAAGCAATGAACATCTATCTTGAGTAGCTTGCATCTTGATGTACTGTGGGTACATATCAGCAGTTACAACTACAAACTCACGTTTCTTAAATTTTTCCGAGATTACTTGCTCGTCGAATAGTACTTCTAATTTTCCTCTTAATTCAAAAGACATAATTCCGCGATTCAATTTGAATTGCAAAGTAGTGATAAATCTCCGAATCTTTTTTTTAAAACTAGGAAAGTTTGTATTTTTCTTAAGAACACAGATCTACTATAGACCAATTAAAACACGATAAACACATGATAAACAAAGTTGTAACGGATGCTAAAACTGCCCTAGAAGGTCTAACCGATGGCATGACCTTAATGTTAGGTGGTTTTGGACTCTGTGGAATTCCCGAAAACGCTATAGAAGCACTTCTAGATTTGGGTGTAAAAGACCTAACCTGTATTTCAAATAATGCGGGTGTGGATGATTTTGGGTTAGGTTTACTTCTTCAGAAACATCAGGTAAAGAAAATGATCTCATCTTATGTAGGAGAAAATGCTGAGTTTGAAAGACAATTATTGCAAGGAGAACTTGAAGTTGATCTAATTCCTCAAGGGACTTTAGCTGAACGTATAAGAGCAGGTGGGGCTGGAATTCCTGCATTCTTTACACCTGCTGGTTATGGAACGGAAGTAGCTGAGGGCAAAGAGGTGCGAGAATTTGATGGGAAAAAATATTTGTTAGAAAGTTGGCTTAAAGCTGACTATGCTTTAGTCAAAGCTTGGAAAGGGGATACAGCTGGAAACCTTGTTTTTAAGGGCACTGCTAGAAATTTCAATCCTATGATGGCTATGGCAGGGAAAATAACTGTGGCAGAAGTTGAAGAACTTGTTCCTGCTGGAGAATTAGACCCTAATACGATTCATATTTCAGGAGTATTTGTTCAGCGAATATTCCAAGGTAAGGATTATGAAAAACGAATAGAACAAAGAACAACGAGATAATCTAACAGCCTTCGGGCTGTTTTTTTATCTTTGGGAAGTAAAGCAAATAATAGAATTTGAGTGTTCAGAGAGTATGAGTGGTTCTAAACGTAAAACGGTTTTACTTCCTCAAGTAGGGCTTAAGGTAAAAGATAAGTTGTATCTGGAAGGGCAGGTATTGAATTTAAAGACTAAGCACCTCACGGTAAGGCATAAAGATAGTTTTTGGAAAAATATGAAAATGCTGTACCGTTTTTATGCTCCAAAAAGTACTAAACTAGAATCAATTACGATAGATCTTGATGGTGAGAAACACCAATTATTTTTAGATCGGAAAGGTTTTTTCCGCTCAAACTTTGCAATAAATAACCATTCTTCTTTTTCTCCTCAATCTATCAGATATTTTCAACCCGATGAGCAAGAGATTTATGTTTCTGGGGTAAGCCAAAATGATATTTTTGATTTCTCAAATTGTGAAACAGGGGTCATCTCAGATATAGATGATACTGTACTTGTTACTTATGCCACAAATGCACTCCGTAGAATACCGAATATCTTATCTCGGAATGCTTATAAGAGAAAAGAAGTACAGTATATGAGAGAACTATATTCGATTATGAGAGATACAGGTTGTGCATTCTTTTATGTTTCGAATAGTGAGATGAATCTATACCTTCTTATAAAGCTGTTCCTACAACACAATGGTTTTCCACTAGGTCCTATCTATTTAAAAGAGTATAAAAGATTAAAACACCTTATTAAGAAGTCTAAGAAACAAGGTGTGATGAAATATGCACATAAATTTGAGCGTATTACTTTCTTACTGCAAGCGGAGCCTCAAATGAAGTTTGTGTTGATAGGTGATAGCGGACAGCAGGACCCTTTTATTTATTATCGTGTTGCTATCAGATATCCAGATAGAATTAAAGGAATTATTATTCGAAACTTTAATCGGGATGATAATCGCTTAAATTTCTATAAAAAGAAATTAGAAGAAATTGGGGTTCCTTTTATGTTTTATCAGAATATGAAAGAGGCAACAGAAGAAGTGTGTGAATTATTTGGATTGGATTACGAAACTACGCTTTCAAGTTTCTAGTGTAGGAAAATGGTACTTCTTCAAAGTATTAAATACATATCTAAATTAATTTTAACTATAAATATGAGCATACAACTTATTCGTTCACTTGTTTTTAGAGAACAATCATAAATTACATTAGACTTTAAGAAATAAAATAAGTGAATATAGCCCTTAAATTGCTTGTGCAATCTTTCTATATTTGTAGCAATTTGTCTGTTGTATGACGTTAAATGAATTAAAATTCGAGGAATTTGATTAAAATGTTTTCAAATTTCGAGAGCTATCATATAGTGTGCGTTATTTCATATAGGCAACTGATATGAAATGATTTTTTAAGAAGAGATCTGGTCATTAGAGTAATTACTTTAATGAAGCTATGACCAATTTATTTTGAGGAGAGAAGTATGTTTAAAGCTTTATACAGACTAAGACTTTTTGTATTGATTGCAATAAGCTTTCTTATCAATATTGATAATATTTTCGCCCAAGAAGATGCATCAATTCAAGATGAGATGAAGGTAGAGAGAGATTCTGCAAACTTTGGGGATATTATTTTACAGAAAGATACTTCCAATGTGTACGGACCTCATACTTCATTTTGGGTTCAACCAATAGACTGGTTTGAAATTAGAGATGGTGAGCATAAAATGGATACATCTCTATATAATTTCCAGCGTTACGATTATAACAGTAGAGCTGATTATATGTACCAAGAACTAGGTAACTTATCATCAGCAATGACACCGATTTTCTATTCTTCTCCTTATTCACCAGGTGTTAGATTAGGATTGGACTCTGATAAAGGTATTGTAGCACCAATTGATGAAATGAAATACTACAATTCATTAACTCCAGTAACCTCTTGGTACTATACGCAAGCTTACCAAGGGGAAACAATTGTAGATGTTACTTTCTCAAGAAATATAAATCCTTATTGGAGTGTGGGTACAAGATTTAGAAGACTGCATGCCCTAGAAATGTTGGGTAATCAAAAAATTAATAAGCAGTTCAAATCTCAGATTCAGACTCAGATTCAGTTTAATACTCGATATGAATCTAGAAACATGAAATATAAGCTGATGATGGCTTATGACTACATGGCTCAGAATGGTATTGAAACTGGAGGTATTGCAACTGATTCTATTTTGACCCTTTTCCGTCAAACAAGGCCATCTGCAAGTTTGGATGATATTTATAGAACAAACTCATCCAACCTCTTTAATAATCTAACTGATGCTTTTATTAATAAAAAGAACCAAGAATTCTATTTATATCATCAGTACAGTTTGATTGATACATCTGCCTTACAAATTTTTCATGAATTTAGATCAACGGAATACCGTAATCGATTTGAAAATTCAAGTGGAAGCTTAGATGCAAATAGTGCTTATTATAATCAATTTTCGGCAGATGGGAATATTGATTTTGTAAGAAGTGAGCCTGGGTACAAAATTGTTTATAGAAGGTTTTCAAACAAACTAGGAGCTAAAGGTCGAGTTGGGGATTTGTTTGCTGCAGCTTATCTAAATTATGCTAGAAATGAAGAATCAATTTTCTATCAAGATACTCGATCTATTCCTACTTATCCACCAGACGAATTATTCTTTGTTGGTTTAGCTAGTTATAAGATTCCTTTTATTGATATGACTTTGAGAGGTCAAATCAAACAAGAATTACTTGACAATTTAGGAAATGAATATGCTGTAGGTGCTTCACAAAAATATTTTGATGTAGAATATAAGTTAGGATCATACTTACCGTCACTTATGCATCAATATTTTGTAAGTGAATATACAGGTTGGAATAATGACTTTAAAAACTCAGATATCACAGAACTTCGAATTGCACCGAGACTGCCTTTAGGAACAGGGAAATTTGGAGAGGAATTGTTTGTTGAGGCTTTTGCAGAATTAAAGACTTTCGATAATCATATCTATTACGATTCGTTGGCTGCTCCTCAACAGTTAAATGAACAAATTTCCTACAATTCATTTGGGGTAAACTTGAAATATGAGACAGGCTCATTTATTCATGGATTAAATTTTAGATACACCCAAAACCAAACGGACTTTGAATTAGTTAATCAACTAACTGGTGAGACCTTTGAACAACAAGCTATTCCAACACCAGATTATTTTGTAAACTATACCATTGCTTTACAAGGAGTCGTTGGGAAAGTATTGGCAAATCCACTTACAGGAATGATTGGTTTTGACCTTCATTGGAATTCTGAGTATTTGGGATATGGTTATTATCCAGTAACACAACAGTTCTATTTACAGTCAGGAGCCGTTGATTCTAGTGGAGAATTTATCTCTGGTTATGAAATTGGAGGAGTGCCTGTGTTAGACTTCTTTATCAATTTTAGAATGAGAAGAACAAGGTTATTCTTGAAGGCACATAACTTATTGAATGAAACACTGCAAGATGGTTATTTCTTGACTCCTAATTATATTGGACATCAACCAAGCTTTCTATTTGGTTTAGATTGGATGTTATTTGATTAGATCAAGTTTTTTGAGCTGTAATAGAACGAATTAGAATTATAGATTATTAAACATTGTTAATCCTCTATTCAGATAAAATGTTTAAATCAAATTGTTTATAATTTAGCTTTAATAAAACTGATTTTATGAGTATTTAAAGTTTCGCTTATGCTAAAAAAACTAATATTATCCCTTTTATTAATCGTATCTATTCAACAAGTTTGGGCTCAAAAATATCTTGTTGTAGATAATTACAATAAGAAACGTGAGCGTTACTTTGTAGGTGATGATCTTTACCTTTCAGTTAGAGGAGAGAAAAAAATATTTCATGATAAAATTCTTGCGTTAACCGATTCAACAATTACTCTTGAAAATCAGAATGAGGAATTAGTACTATCAGAAATTGATGCCATTTATTTGAAAAGGAAGTGGGTGACAATTACATCTACAGGGCTTGGTTTTATTGGTTTTGGTTTCTTATTTTCTGGAGCAGTTTATCCTTTATTAGAGGATCAGCGATATGAGCAAGATGAAAGTTTTATCACAGGAGCCGCATTCGTAGTTGCTGCAGCAGCCCTCCAGCTCAAACCTATCAAATATCGAAAATTTGATTTCACAGATGGTGATAGGTCTCGAATTCGAATTTTAGATCATACTTTTGATCAACAAAAATAAATGTAAATCCCTTAAGCAAATCAGCTTAAGGGATTTTTGTTTTATGTAGTTGAAGTGATTTTTTGAGATTGAGTTAAAAGTAAAGTATTATATTGGTGTTTGATTTACTCTTTAGTTTGTGGCTTATTTTTTAATGAATCAGTATTAAATATGATAAAGAAAAAAACACTAATTACTCTACTTATCTTTTTTGCTTTCACGAATTTTTATTCCTTTTCACAGGAAGTAAAATACCTTCAACAAGTTGGTATAGCCGATAGTATTTACTCTGAAGTTTTAAAAGAATCAAGAACATTTTATGTAGAATATCCGATTGGTTTTAATGAAGAAGACGATAAAAAATATCCTGTTGCTTATATCTTAGATGGAGAACTATTGCTTCCCACTGTTCAAAATGTACAAAACTATTATAGTGGCGGATATACTCCAGAAATGATTCTTATAGGAATTGATAACGCTATAAATAGAACTCGAGATTTAACTACTTCTGAGGTTGTAGAAATGTATGGGATGCCTGCTACAGAGACAACTGGTGGAGCGTCAAAGTTTCTAGCGTTTATAAAGTCAGAATTGATTCCTTTCGTTGAAGAAAAATATCCAGTAACAGATTACCGAACTCTAATAGGGCATTCCTATGGAGGACTTTTCACAGTTCATACTTTATTAAATGACTCTAACCTATTTAAAAATTATTTAGCAATTGACCCAAGTTTGGAATGGGATAATCAACAAGTGATAAAAGAAGCTGCTGCTAAAATTTCAGAAACTTCTTTTGATAATGAGTCTGTATTTATTTCTCTCAGTGGTCAATTACATATGCAAAAAACAGATGTAACGATTGAAGATGTAACGATTGAGAATGTAATGAATGATACAACTGATTTTACGTTATTTTCTAGGTCTATCATTTCATTTTCTGATTTATTAAAAAACAATAAGCAGATCAAAACAGAGTTTAAGTTTTATCCTAATGATCTTCATGGAACAATACCACTTCCTTCTATCATGGATGGACTTATTTCATGTTTTGAGTGGTATCAAATGGAAAATATTGAGAAGTTTAATTCACCATCGACTAAGGAAAAGGAGTTAAGAAATATCATTCGTTATCGAGCAGAGAAGTTGGGAAATCATTTTGGGTATAAAGTTCCACCTTATCCAGAAGAGTTGTTGAATGTACTTGGATACATGAGTATGGATATGGAACAGTTTTCTAAAGCAAAAATGTTTTTTGAATTTGCTATTGAATTTTATCCTAAAAGCCCAAATACTTATGATTCAATGGCCGATTACTATGAGCGGAATAATGTCTTAGGAATGGCTTTGCAAAATGTAGAGAGAGCAAATGAACTTTCTCCTTCCACTTATTACGCGGAAAGAATTTTATCGCTCAAGCAACGTATTTCTGAGAAGAAAAAAAGTAAGTAAAAATACAAAACCCACTTGTTAAAGGCTATGACAAGTGGGGTTTGTGTTTTTTTATTATAAATTTTCGATTTCAGCAACTACAAAAGTACTTCCTCCAATAAATATCAAATCGTCTTTATCTGCATTACTTTTTGCAGCTTGAATAGCTTTATTTACTTCAGAATAATCTATACCATTCAATCCTACTTGGTCTGCTGCTGCTTTAAGAATTTCACTCGTAAGTCCTCTTGGAACATTCGGTTTACAGTAATAGTACAAAGCCGATTTAGGTAAAAGTGAAAGTATCTTTTTAAGGTCTTTTTCTTGAACAACACCCAAAACTATATGTAATTTTTGATAGTCTTCATTTTCTAGTTGAGATACTATTAGTTTAAGACCATCTTCATTGTGACCAGTATCACAAATCATCTTTGGAGAGGCTTGAAGTACTTGCCATCTACCTTTAAGATTCGTCAGCGTGGTTGTTTTTTCTAGACCATTAATGATGTTTTCAGGGGCTATGTTGTAGGTAGAAGTAATCGCGTCAATAGTCGAAAGGACTCCTTTAAGATTCAGTAATTGATAATTCCCTTTAAGATCTAGATTTACATTTTCAATGTATACATCTCCATTCTTATAAATAGAAGTACCTCCATTTAGATTCTCTATTTTATAAATTTGATCTGCGTATATGATTTCAGAGCTTCTTTCTGAAGCTATTTTATCAAATACAGGAGTAGTTTCTTCTTGAGTTGTACCAATTACAACTGGAATCTCGGATTTTATTATTCCTCCTTTTTCGAAAGCAATTTTATCCAAAGTATCTCCTAACATATCTGTATGGTCTAATCCAATATTCGTAATAAGAGATACTAATGGAGTAATAATATTTGTTGAATCTAAACGTCCGCCTAATCCTGTTTCTATAACAGCTATATCCACTTTTTCATCAGCGAAATATTTATAGGCCATACAAACGGTGAGTTCAAAAAAAGAAGGGGATATTTTTTCAATGATAGATTCATTTTGTGCTACAAAATCGATAACCCTTTCTTTCTCAATCTCATTTCCATTTATTTTTATTCTTTCTGTAAACGATTTAAGGTGAGGAGAGGTGTATAATCCTACTTTATAACCTGCATCTTGTAAGATAGCCGCAATCATATGTGATGAACTGCCTTTACCATTAGTCCCTGCCACATGAATAGTTTTAAATGAATCATGCGGGTTTCCTAATTCCTTGCAAAACGCTATAGTATTCGATAAATCTTTTTTAAAAGCTTTACTTCCTAGTCGTTGAAACATAGGTAGCTTAGCAAACATATATTCTAAAGTCTGTTCGAAAGTTCTTTTCATGACATTTTATATTTTTGTGGCGCAAAACTATGAATCAAAAATGAGATGGAAAAGAAAAATATTTATGATAAGATCCCTTTATCTCTTCAAGAGGAATTATTCACAGATCTATTTACTTCAGATAAAGTAAGAATTGAGCGTATAGTTTCAGACGGGCATGAGTCCAACCAAGAAGAATGGTATGATCAAAAGGAAGGAGAGTGGGTGATTTTATTAGAGGGAAAGGCAGGGATAAGAAAATATGATGGCTCCATCATTGATCTTAAAAAAGGAGACTATTTATTTATCCCCGCCCATGAAAAACATCAGGTTGCTTATACAAGTAAAGAACCTAAAGCTGTATGGTTAGCTATTTTTATTACTGTTTAAAAATCCGTCGAGTATGCTTTTAGCTTTTGCAGCTTGTTCTTTAGCTTGATTGATAAGGGGTTCAGCCATGTGCTGAAAGTCTTCTTTATACCCAGAGGCGGCTTCTTGTGCTTTTTCGTTTAGATCTTTTTGTTCAGTATAAAAACCCCTAAGTATAGAATCATATTCACCCGATCTAATCCATTTCATTAGTTCACTAACTCTAGAAACAGGAAATGGATGAGACTGATTAAGCGTATTTGAAATTTTATGAATGTTATCAGACAATGAATTAGCTTGATCGTATTCTTCGGCTTGTTTAATGAATTCGCCTAAATCCATTTTATCAACATGTCTTCCTCCGGCAAGTTTCATTAGAAGTTGAATAGATACTTCAGCTTCTTGAACACATAGCAAACCTGCCCTATCAGCGCTTAGCTCACTTTTTCTATCCCACTCTCTTAGCGCCACAATAATTGCTTGAATAGCAATTGTACTCAGTGGAATGCCTGTAAACATGGTCGAGTATTGTACTATTAATACCAGTAAGGTTTTGTACAAAACATGACCAGAAAGAATGTGGCCAAGTTCATGTCCAAGTACAGCCATCACTTCAGCTTCAGTCATGGTGTCTAGCATGCTAGAATTGAGCGTGATGAAAGGGTTGTCCATTCCAACTGCTCCTGCATTTAAGATTGGGCTTTGTGAAACAAATAATTCTGGACGATCTTTTTCTGGGATATCCAAAATTTCACATGCTTCATTGTACATTTCGAATAGATCAGAGAATTGCTTTTCACTAACTCTCACGGCAGAGGCTAGTGTTAGGAGACGGAGGGATTGTTCGGTCGTTTTTCCGAAAACAGCTTTAATGAGTACGTCTAATCCTGGGACTTTTTTTAGGGCTTGTAAAGCTGTACTATCGGCAGGATGCTCCCATGCAGCTGGTTTTATTCCTTCGAAATGAACTTTTACTTTTGTTGTTATGGGCTTATTTGTCATGAGGTATCGTTTTTTATATAGAATATCAGTATTTTTGATTAGATAAACAATTTCAACAGGCGAAGTATAATTTTAGGTGAGATATAAGCTACTTTTAGTTTTTACATTTTTTGTAATGTTTCAGTCTTGTCGTTCCTTGATGGATCTGGAGGAGAATGAATATATTTTGATAAATCAGAAGTTTGAAGGCAACGAAAACTTTGACCAAGAATCGCTAAGACCTTATTTGAAACAGAAGGAAATGAGTTCTCGGTCAGCTTTATTTTTTTATGACTTAGGGAAGAAGTACAATGATCTTAATTTAGAGAAATTTCAAGCAAAAGTAAATCATTACGAACACCTACGAGATTCTCTAACAATTCAACAAGAGAAAGAACTCTTTGAATTATACTTTGAATCAATCGATCAATACGTAAACTATCTAGAGGATGAAAATGCTTTGATCATTAAAGATTTTTATTCTCATGACACTGTATATCATACTCAATATGAGACTTATGTCCCAATAGAACTTTACAGGAAAGATTCATTAAAGATTCTGAAAAAAGTTAGAAAAATAAGGAAAAAGATAAATGATAAGATCGATAAATACCGAATTAAAATTGATGAAGGGAATTGGGTAATGCGTTCTTTGGGTAAAAAACCTGTATTTTATAATGAAGAAGCTATTGAAGGAAGTATATATCAGTTATCTAGATACTATCATTCAAATGGTTTTTTTCATAATCATATAGAATATGAGTTAGATACAACGGAAAAAGCTGAGATTGAAGTCAATTATAAAATTGATGAAGGAGATCAGTTCATGGTTAGAATTTATGATGTAGTAACAAGTGATACTACACTTTTAGATGTCATTAATCAAAACAGAGATCAAAGCCATATTCAAGAAAATCAAGCTTATAACCAATCCTCACTGGACCGTGAACGTTCAAGAATAGCCAAATTACTTCGAAATAATGGATATTACGATTTTAATAAATCGCTCATTCAGTTTGAGGTTGACACTACTGAAAGACCTCTACATGCTAATGTAAAATTGGTCATTAAAGATCCTTCTGATCAAGATAAACATACGCAATATAAAGTTACAGAAATAACGTTTGATAGTGACTATGACCAACCTATTCAGAAAAAAACGGCAATAGGTCAATATGATTCAATTTCTTTTATAGAAGGTAATAACCATTATTCGCCAAAGGTTTTATCTTCTAAAGTTGGAGTGAGAAAAGGTGATTTTTTCAATGAAGATGTTACAAGTCAAACCCGTTCAGGCTTAACTAATATGGATATCTTCAAGTTTGTCAACGTTGAATACGAAAAAATAGGAGAAGATAGTCTTAGAGCAAGTATCAGAAGTACCCCTTTTGATAAGTTTCAATATTCTATCGAAGGAGGGGTTAATATTAACGAAAATCTGACAGGTCCATTTGCCAGTCTGAGTTTAAAAAATAGAAACTTTTTGAACTCAGCTGATATTTTTAAACTACAAGGGAATATATCTGTCGATGTACAAACTGCTCTTGGAGAAGCTGAAACAACAACTCTTTATGAGGGGGGTATAAGTGCAAATTTCTCATTTCCGAGAATTCTATTCTTGCTACCAAATAAATTTAATGAGAGACTTTCTAACTCTATTACCAAAACAGATATTCAAGTAGGTTATAACAAGGCTAGAACGGTCAACTATAGTAGTACCCAATTACAAGGTTTTTTTAGATATCAATTCCAGAATAAACGAAGAAATTGGTGGAATTTTAGTCCATTAGATGTAAGTATTATCAATGCTGATTTATCTGATAAGTATAGAGAAAGTTTAGAAGACCTTCCTGATCAAACTATTTTAAGTTCTTATGATTCTGCATTTTTAACAAGTATGAATTTATTCTACCTTAGTACAACTCCTATGTATGGAATGAACAAATCAGGTAAATTAAATGAGCATTACTTAAAAGTTTTTCTAGAATATGGTTGGAATGGTAAAGCTCTGTTTACAAGTACAACAGGTGATACTAGCGGGGATCCTTCTAAGATGAGTGGTTACTCTCTTTATCATTTCTTTAAAATGTATGTTGACTACAGAAATATTCATGCTTTGAGTAAGTCTACTAAGTTTGCATGGCGTTTTTATAGTGGTTTCGCTCTTCCATTAGGAACCTCAGAAACACTCCACTATTCAAAGTATTTTTATGCTGGTGGGCCGTCTAACAACAGAGCATGGAATTTTAGAGAGCTTGGTCCTGGTTCATACACACCTACAACAGATGTGACAGAGTATTCTGAAGGAGAATTCATAATCACGACTAACTTAGAATATAGATTTAGAATTTGGAATCTTCCATTAGAAGGAGCCGTTTTCACTGATATATCAAATGTTTGGATGTTGAGAAACAATGAAACTTCGGATAGTTCAACAAGTGATGAAAATTCAGAAATTAATAATAATGACCGCGTCTTTCAGATTAATGACTTTTGGAAAGAATTTGGTGTTGGAGCAGGATTTGGAGTAAGACTTGATCTTTCAGTTTTAATATTTCGTGTTGACTTTGCTAAAAAAGTATTTGATCCAGCACAGGAGTTAGGCGAGAGGTTTGTTTTACCTAATACTTCAATTACTGAAGGTTGGACTTTAGGTTTTGGTATAGGTTATCCATTCTAATTATCATAGTTATTTATCAAGTATGAAAAAACACCAATCAATTGTATCTGATTGGTGCTTTTTTATTTGTTTTAGGCAAGACCTAATTGAGTTTTCATCATATTTTTAAACTCAGTATCGCTCATTGCTTGTCGAGCATTTAATAACTGTTCAGCATCTGCACCTGCTCTATATCTCAATGTATCTGTGCCATCAGTTGCTGCTGTATAAATAACATCTGCGACTAATTCTGGCGTACTCATTTTAGTTGGATCCATCATTTCTTGAAATTTCCCCATTACTCCAGCTACAAACTCATTGTATTCAGTAAGAGACTCGTCATGTTGGAAGTCCATTGAACGTCCGCCGAAGTCTGTTGCGATAGCTCCTGGCTCAACTATTTTTACTTTGACACCAATAGCTTCCATTTCGTAAGCAAGTGATTCAGTAAATCCTTCTACTGCATGTTTAGTCGCGTGGTAAACAGGCATTACTGGGAATGTCATTTTACCACCAATCGATGAGATGTTGATGAACATTCCATCTTTATTAGCTCTGAAATGTGGTAGCGCTTTCTGAGTAACATCAAATAATCCTTGTACATTTACGCCAAACTGACGCATTAGGCTTTCTCTACTTGCAGATTCGAACGTTCCAGCCAAACCATATCCTGCGTTATTCAATACTACATCAATTTTTCCAAAGTGTTCAATACCTTCATTGATGGCATTTTCGATGCTCTGAAGGTCTAGGACATCAAGTTTAGTCACTAAGACATTTTCAAGCTGATCAAGTTCTGTTTCTTTTTCTGGAGATCTCATCGTAGCAACCACATTCCATCCTTCTTTTTGGAATTTAATTGCTGAAGAACGTCCAATTCCTGTGCTTGATCCTGTGATTAAAATAGTCTTTTTCATAAGGGCTTTTTTAGATAATAAATAATGGTAATTAAATTATTTTAAACGAGGTTTTATCCTTGTATTGCATTGCAAATATCTTCAATAGTTAGTTCTGTGTTGAACACTTTTCACAGATAAGAAAACACTTTTTACTGAATCACTTATTTATTTTTGAGCAAAAAAAAGAGGGTTTAAATACCCTCACATAAGTTATAGATTAAAAATCAATTTCTAGTTTAATTGTCTGTATTCTAGTGGACTCATGCCTGTTTTTGCCTTGAATAGTCTACTGAAATAATGCGGATAGTTAAAGCCCAATGAATAGGCTATTTCACTCACAGAATCTTTAGAACTAAGTAGTTTATTCTTGGCTTTTGAAACAAGAAAGTCATTGATATGATCTTTTCCGCTACGACCTGTTTCTTTCTTAAGTAAATCACTGAGGTAGCTAGCCGATAAATGTACTTGTTCTGCCAAAAACTGAATTGTTGGCGCGCCTTGATCTACAATTCTGTCTGAATTGATATACTCCTTCAGCAGTTTTTCAACATCACTTACAATATCTTTATTGTGGTTTGATCTTGTATTCATCTGTCTAGCATAGAATCTAGAACAATAACTTAATAAAAGCTCCAAACTTGCAACAATTACTTGTTCACTATGATCGTCAATACGTTGCTCATATTCCAATTTTATATTTTCAACAGTTTGGTTTAAAAGTCGCTCTTCATTTTCAGAAAGATGGAGTGCTTCGTGAGCTTCGTAAGAAAAGAATGTATAACTATCTATTTTATCACCTAGAGCAGATCTTCTGATTAGATCAGGGTGAAAATACATCATCCAACCACTTCTGTCTTCCTTTTCAAAATCTTTTGTTCCAGTCATTACTTGATCAGGTGCAGTAAAGATTAGTACTCCTTCATCAAAATCGTAATGATTTCTACCATAGATAAGCCCACAATCTGCATCTTTCAGAGAAATACAATACAGATCACTTGTCATTTTTTTACCTACTAATTCTTCAGGAAGACAAACTTTTGAGAAGTCTAAGATAGTGATTAAAGGGTGCTTAGGTTTTTCCATTCCTAGTCCTTTATGGAGCTCACTAATGCTTTTAATTCTGATGATATCTTCTGACATGGTTTCATTCTTTTTGATGATAATACAAATATCGGATTTCTAGAGGAATGCCAATAACACAAAACACATGTACCCAAACACATTTTATGGTTTTATAAAAGAAAACCTCATGCTTCATCTTAAATGTAGCATGAGGTTATTTTAATCATTGATGTATTTTTTAAGCGATAAAACCTAGTATAAGGTAAATCAGCGTTGAAATACCTCCAGCTAGTAATGCATAAGGTAATTGTGTCATTACGTGTGCAATGTTATTACAACCAGAAGCTGAAGATGATAAGACTGTAGTATCACCATAAAAACAAGCGTGCGAACCAAAAGCACCAGCACTGACAACAGCTCCTATCGATAGCCAAGGGTCAACACCAAGACTTTGAGATAGAGGAATCATGATAGGAAGAGATATGGCATATGTTCCCCAGAATGATCCCGTAGCAAAAGTAATTAAAGCTAAAGCTGTAAATGCAATAGCAGGCAATAAAGCTTTACTCATCCAAGGTGAAACCATATCGATGATAAATTGAGTGAGTCCTAACGCTTCATTTACATCTTTTAGTACAAATGACATAATAATGATTCCTAAAGCATATACCATGCTTTTGAGTCCCTCAAAGACTTCTTTCATAGCTGAGGTAACCGTCATTACTTTAGCTACAGTGTAATAGATTACTGTAAAACTTATAGCAGTTATAACTCCCATAAGTGCGTCAGTATCAAAAACAATAGTAGCGGTAATCAGTACTATGATAGGAAGTACAAAGTGGAGTAGGTTTGATGGGTAATCATTATTTGTAGCACTCAAACTCAGGCTAATTGCTTCAGAGTTATTGGGTGCTAACTGTCCTTCTTGAGCTCGTTTTTCCGCTTTTTTCATTGGTCCAAAGGCAGGGATAATACCCATAGCGACCAGAGGAACAATAAGAAAAGCTACCCAACCATATACAAAATACGGGATTGCGCTAAGGTAGGCTTGAAGCCCTTCGCCCTGAGGAGCCATTCCTTGAGTTTCTAATAAACCCGAAACATATATCGCCCAAGTTGAAAAAGGTACAAGTACACATACGGGTGCTGCCGTTGAATCAACAATGTAGGCTAACATTTCCCTAGAAACTTTAAACTTATCGGTTACTTTCTTCATTGAAGAACCAACAGTAAGTGCATTTAGGTAATCATCTATGAAAATAGAAAGTCCCAATAGCCACGTGATAACTAAAGCCCCTTTTTTACTCTTTATATATTTTGAGACATAATCGGCAAATGCCATTGCTCCTCCAGATTTTACTAGTAAATGAATAAGGGAGCCAAATAAACCACAGACTAATATCACCCATCCAATAACTTCATCATTCATTACGCCTAATAGGCTAGAAGTAAAGGCTTTAAAAAATAATTCTTGCTTTAGTAAGACAAAGCCAACTATTGCACCAAGTAATAATGATTCAAATGTTTTTTTGCTGTATATCGCAAGTATAATTACAACAATAGTAGGTAGTAAACTCCAGTATCCCATGTGTTCAATGGGAGTACTTGACTGTACTACAGAAAGTAAAAAGTTAGTATTCATCATAAAAAGTAGTTAGTTTATAATAGAGTTCAGTATGATGATGTTTCTATAAAGCTTGTGCTTTATTAGAAGGAATTTGCATTGTAATACAATGAACTCCACCACCGCCCAAGTTGACTGCAAGGGCATCAATCGCAATTACTTTACGATTAGGAAATACTGATTTAAGAGTAACTAAAGCTTGTTTGTCACGAAGTTTAATAGATTCATCCATTCCTTCAGACCAATATTTTTGAGCAATAACCACATTATTTGTGATCAAGAAATTTAAATAACTAGCTGCAGCTATTACTGGTACTTCTTCTCCAATAGGGAAACTAGAGCCATCAGTGTAATTTAAAGTACTAATGTAGTCATAAACACCATCTCCGGGCTTCATGGTAGCTAAAATAGTTTTTGGAAGAGGTATTCTTACAATATTGAATGGTTTTCCATCTTGGTCTTTTGCACTCTTCAAAATCTCGTAATTTTCTTCCATTCGTTTATGATTTTCCATAGCAATTGGGTCATGAAGATCTGAAGAATCAACTTGTGCCAAAAGAATTGTAGAATCATTTACAAATCGGCAAAATTCATCGATATGACCATTAGTAGTAATAACTGTATAGGCTTTTGACCCTTCATGTGTAAGAATAGGGCCATTGAAAGTATGGTCATCTTCGTGCAAACCTTTTTTAAGCCATACAATATTTGAAACGCCTAATAAGCGTTGGAATTCACTCTCAATTTCTTCTTTTGTCAAATTCGGATTCCTTCCAAATTCTACTGTTTCTACTGTCAATAGTGTTCCTTTACCATTTACTTCTCTGTCACCTCCTTCACTCACCAATGAAGATGAAATGATAGGTAAATCGTAAAGTTCTGCAATTTTTTCATCAAACTTCTCCTCAACTATTGCATCTGCATCTAAAGTGTCAGCATACCCCCATGCATCAAAGTTGAAATCAGCTATAGCTTGTTTACCATCATTTGTTTCCACAAAATTAGGTCCCATATCTCTAGCCCAAATTTCAACAGAAGGGATAGTTTTTACATTAATATCTAAGTTTGGTAATACTTCCTGAATTCTCTTTTCAGCAATTAATCGGATAGAGTCTGTGGCACAGGTAACAGTTATTGGAGTGTGAGGAGCTACATTCTTAAGGATTTCAAGAGTAACCTCACTATTTGACTTTCCTTCTAAATGATCAAAAGGAGGCCATATGAGTATCAATCCTTTTTGTTTTTCAAATTCGGCTGCTTGGCGAACAACCTTTAGCTCAGAGTTTTTATCATCTTGATGAACAGTGTTTGTTGAAACACATTGCTGTAAAAGAAGGCTGCTGAGTAAAACAAAATTAAAACAATACCAATACGACCTTTTATTCCTTTTGAATATAGACATAGACACAATAATTAGTTCTAAAAAATAGCTTTTAAGTTAGTTAAATATTTTAAGAAATATGAATATATCCATATTTCTTATAAGATGCCTTCTCTGATGAGATCTTCCATACTAGCCAAAATACTTTCTCTTAATATGTAGACACATTCATCAATTGCATCTTTGTCAAAGGTAAGAGGAGGAGAAAGTACAAGTAAGCTTCCAAGAGGTCTGACGATTAATCCCCTTTCTTTTGCATGATAATAGATGCGTTTTGCAATTGTAACCTCATCGGCAAAACCTTCCTTAGTATTTTTATCCTTTACACACTCTACACAAAGCATGAATTTACTACCCCTAATATCCCCAACGATTGGTAGATCGGATAGTGATGCTAGTTGTGTCTCAAAGTAAGGACCTAGATTTTGAACATGCTCACAGAAATGTTCATTTTCCATGATTTCAATATTTTTAAGTCCTACAGCACATGCTAGTGGATGACCAGAATAAGTGAAGCCGTGAGAGAAGTATGGATTACCTTCTTTCGGTTGGCTGATAACCTCAAAGATTTCATCCGAAATCATTGTAGCACCTAAAGGAATGTATCCTGAAGAGATTCCTTTAGCCATCACTAAAATATCTGGTTTTACATCATATATGGATTCAGAAGCAATCATTTCTCCCAATCGTCCAAATGCTGTTACTACTTCATCTGAAATATATAGAATGTCATTTTTTTGGCATAACTCCCAAGTTCTTTTATGATAACCTTTTGGTGGAACAAGTACACCTCCAGCACCTAAGATTGGTTCTGCTATAAAACAAGCAATTTCATCAGCCCCCACTTCATTGATCTTATCTTCTAATTCCTTGATAAGAAAATCACAGAACTCTTCTTCTGTTAATTCTGCAGGGCGTCTATAAGTATAAGGTGCAGAAACATAGTGAACAAGGTCTTTTACAAGATCGAATCCGATATGAGTAGAATGAATACCTGTAAGTGTATGAGCTAAAAATGTACTTCCATGATAGGCTAGATCTCTAGAAATGACTTTTTTCTTTTTAGGAAGTCCTTTCAAGTTGAAATAATAATGAGCCATTTTTATTGCTGTGTCATTAGCCATTGACCCACCAGTTCCGAAAAATACATGATTCAGGTTTTCTGGAGCAATTTCAGCTAGTTTGGCCGCAAGTTCTGCAGCAGGAATAGAAGTAGCATCTTCGAAAGTGTTATAGTATGCAAGCTTGCTAGCCTCAGCAGCCATAATTTCTGCTATATCTTCTCTACCATGTCCAACATTTACACACCATAAACCTGCAATGCCATCTAGATATTTATTCCCATCAGCATCGAAAATCCAATGTTTTTCACCTTTAGCATATACAACTGAGCCTTCAGTATTGAATTTTTTGTAATTGGTATATGGGTGAATCAAATGTGCTTGATCTTTTTCCCAAATTTCCTTTGAGATATTTAGTTCTTGAGTGTTCATATTTGTGCGTTTAGGTGAAATATTTTCATAAATATAAAACATTATTGAAAATATTGCAGTAATATTGTGTGAAAATAAAAAATAAGCACTTTGTGTTAGTTTGTGAAAATCGTTGATTAAGGTAGTGTTAGGATTGAAATAAGCTAATTATCATGAATGATAGCTGAAATTGAAACTTGATATATTGAATATTATGCAGGTTTATATGTTTTGAATTGCATAATTTTCAATTTCTATTTTTTGATTAGATTGTAGATTAAAAGTTAGATCCCCTATTTATTTTAATTTTTATACGAATCAAACTATAAGTATACAATTACATATGTTTCAATTAGACAAAGTTGATGTTGAGATTCTTGCGCATTTGCAAGAAGACGGGAGAAAGTCGTTTACAGATATCGCAGAGGAAATGAATACTTCTGTGGGAACGATAAGAAATAGATACACAAAGCTTGTAAAGGAAAATATTCTTCACATTATCGGTTGGACTGATCCTGTAAGAGCAGGGTATAACGCATATGCAAGAGTTATGATTGATGTGAAACCCGTTGCCAAGGTGAATCAGGTAACTGAAGAATTATTGAAAATAAATGAAGTAGTCTTTCTTGCTCATACTTCAGGGGAGTACAACCTCGAAATAAATTTGCAGTGTAAAGACAATAACGAACTAATAAGTTTGATGCATGAGTCGATTATGTCCATTGATGGTGTTTATGATACTCAAACAACCATGTATTTCAAGGTTCTGAAATGGGCATCTCATGATGTAAGTAAAGCAAATGTATCAGACAAATAGTATTGCATTTTAGGTTATTTGTTGGTAGGAGTTTTAGGTGACTTCCATCTTTTTATGCCAACTTTTTAAAATTGAATTTTGATGGAACATAAAACAATTTTTAAAAATCGCGAAGTTCTGAAAGTTAATGGAGAACGTCTTTGGTCTAGAATGATGGAGATGGCTCAGATCGGAGGAACTCCAAAAGGTGGAGTTTGTAGAGTTACACTAACAGAAGAAGATAAAAAAGGTAGAGACTTATTTATCAAATGGTGTGAGGATGCAGGTTGTACCATAGAGATTGATCAGATGGGGAATCTATTTGCTAGAAGAGCTGGGAAAAGAGCTGATCTTAATCCGATTTTGATGGGGAGTCACCTTGATAGCCAACCTACTGGAGGTAAATATGATGGGGTTTACGGAGTCTTGGCTGCTTTAGAAGTGATTGAGAGTCTAAATGATCTTGATATTGTCACTGAAGCTCCTATTGAAATTGTGTCTTGGACAAATGAAGAGGGTGCTCGTTTTTCACCTGCAATGATCGGGTCAGGTGTATTTACTGGAGAGTTCACTTTAGAATATGCCTATAATCAGAAAGATAAAGAAGGTGTAACTTTAGGCGAAGCCTTAGATCAAATTGGTTATAAAGGTGAATTTCCGATTGGTGAACGTACTTATGCTGCCTCCATTGAGGTACATATTGAACAAGGACCAATTCTAGAAGCTGAAAAGAAATCAATAGGAGTTGTAACTGGAGTACAAGGTATCAGATGGTATGATCTGAAAGTAAAAGGAAAAGAAACGCATGCAGGACCTTGCCCAATGCATCTAAGAAAAGATCCAGTAAAAGCAACTTTACCAATACTGAACGAGATCTACCAATTGGCAGAACAATTTGCACCAGACTCACGTGCTACAATCGGGGATATTGTGCCTACTCCTGCAGTAAGAAATACAGTGCCTTCAGAGTTAAATATTACCGTAGATCTTAGACATCCACAAAGTGAGATTTTGGATGAAATGCACTATAGACTTCAAGAAATCATTTCACAATATCATAATCAAAATGGTATTGAAGTTACCCTTGAGGAAATTTGGCATTCACCTCCAGTTGCTTTTGCTCAAGATGTAATTGAAGCCATTCAAGCATCTGTCGAAGATTTAAAAGTGCCACATATGAAAATGGTTAGTGGAGCAGGGCATGATTCTGTGTATTTATCAAGAGTAACCCCTACAGCCATGATTTTCATTCCTTGTGAAGATGGTTTGAGTCATAATGAATTGGAGAAAGCAGAGAAGGAAGATGTAATTAATGGTGCAGACGTATTATTAAATACAGCACTCAAACTAGCTATGTACTAACCAACAATACAATAAAATTTAACTTATGAACACTGATTTTTTCCCAATGCTTCAATCAGAAACACAACGTTTTCTGGAGCAAAAGCATGATCTTTTTATAGGTGGAGAATGGGTTCAACCATCTACCAATACGTACTTGAATAGTATTAACCCAGCAAATGGAGAAATACTAAGCCAACTTGCAATTGCTACTGAAAAAGATGTTGATGAAGCCGTAAGAGTAGCAAGGTCTACCTTTGAAAATGAATGGACTGAAGTGTCAGCGCATGAAAAAGCAAACTTAATTTGGAAGTTAGCTGATTTGATGCAAAGAGATCGTCAAGTATTTATTGAACTAGAATGTTTGGATAATGGAAAACCATTAGACAAGGCAACTTACGATGTTGATGGAGCAATTCAACATTTTAGATATTATGCAGGCTGGGCTGATAAAATAGAGGGGAGTTCTTTTCCTGTAGGGAATGGGAAAGTAGCTTTTTCTCAACGTGAAGCTTTAGGTGTTGTTGGTTTAATCGTTCCTTGGAATTTTCCGTTGATGATTTCCGCTTGGAAACTAGCGCCAGCTCTCGCTTGCGGAAATACATGTATACTAAAACCTGCCGAACAAACTTCACTAACAGCTCTATATTTAGGGAAACTGATTCAAGAGGCAGGCTTCCCTAAAGGAGTTGTTAATATTCTGACAGGAGCTGGGCAAACAGGTGAACTGATTTGCAGACATATGGATGTTGACAAAATCAGTTTTACAGGTTCAACTGCAGTAGGGAGAAGGATCATGGTAGCAGCAGCAGAAAGTAACTTAAAGAAAGTTAGTCTTGAGTTGGGAGGGAAATCGCCTAATGTGATTTTTGATGATGCTGATTTATCGAAAGTATCAGCGAGTCTTCATTGGAGTAGTTTCTATAATTCGGGGCAAGAATGTACACTTGGTTCTCGAATTTATGTGCAAGAAAATAAATATGACCAAGTCGTTGAGCAGTTAATCAAAAATGCAGAAGCTTTAACGATTGGGAAAGGTATCGATAATCCAGATTTAGGCCCCTTGATAAGTCTTCAGCAACTTGAAAGAGTGATGGGCTATATCGAGAAAGGTCGTGAAGAAGGTGGCGAATTGCTATTAGGAGGTGATCGAATAAAAGGTGATCTACAAAATGGATATTTTCTTTCACCAACAATATTCTCTACAAAACACGACGAATATGCAGTTGTAAAAGAAGAGATTTTTGGGCCAGTGGTTACAGTATCTGCCTTTAAATCTTTTGAAGAGGTTGTAGATCGAGCGAACGATTCAAATTATGGTTTAGTTGCAGGTGTTTGGACTGAGAATATTACAAAAGCACATCAATTTGCTCAACAAGTAAAGGCAGGTTCTATTTGGATAAATGGCTACGACATGTTTGATGCATCTGTACCGTTTGGAGGATTTAAAGAAAGCGGTATAGGAAAAGAAATGGGTAAAAGTGCCATTGAACTTTATACTCAAGAAAAAGCTATTTGGGTAGCACTATCATAAATAACATCAACACTTTTTAATAATATGAACGCAGAACTAACTATTGATTCAAAACAATTACTATCTCCTGTTTGGACACATCTTACAGATTTGAAGCCAGTTAAAGGAGAAGGTATTTATTTATATGATGAAGAAGGAAATCGATTTACTGATTTTACTTCTGGTATTGGAGTAGTAAATACAGGGCATTGTCATCCGAATATTGTAAAAGCTGTGCAAGAACAAGCTCCTCAACTTCTTTTTGGTCAGATGAACTGTGTGATTCCTCCATCGACTATTAAGTTGGCAGAAAAACTTAATAAAATCACACCTCCTCATATCGATCGTTTTTTCTTTGCCAATAGCGGTGCAGAAGCTACAGAGGCTTGTGTAAAACTTGCAAAACAAGCAACAGGTCGTCAGCATGTAATTGTTTTCCAAGGTTCATTCCACGGAAGAACGCATATGGCAATGGCTATGACGACTTCAAAAACGGTTTACAGATATAAATATCAACCTTTGCCAGGAGGAATTTTTGTTAGTCCTTTCCCTGCAAGTTATTACTACGGTTGGTCAGAGGAAGAGGCAACAGATTTCTGTCTAAAGCAATTGGATTTATTGTTCCAAGGTCAAACAACTCCAGATGAAACTGCTGCAATTATCATTGAGCCAATTTTAGGTGAAGGTGGATATATACCTGCTCCAGCACCATTTTTACAAAAGCTTAGAGAGATCTGTGATGAGCACGGAATTTTATTGGTAATGGATGAAGTGCAGAGTGGCTTTGGACGTACAGGTAAGTTATTCTGTTTTGAGCATGCAGATATAAAACCAGATATTATCGTAATGGCAAAAGGTTTAGGAAGTGGTTTACCTATATCAGGTATTGCTTCTACCCAAGCAATTATGGATAAATGGATTGCAGGGACACATGGCGGAACATACGGAGGTGGTAGTGCAATTGCATCAGCTGCTGCGTGTGCGACAATCGATACGATCTATGCTGAAGGGTTGATAGAAAATGCGCAAGAAAGAGGTGAGCAGTTAATGCAAGGTCTGAAAGAACTTCAAGAAAAATACCCTGTTATAGGAGACATAAGAGGTAAAGGCTTGATGGTAGCGACTGAGTTTACTGATGCGGAAGGAAATCCAGATGCTGAAACAACTTCAAAAGTCTTACAAGCTTGTCTGCAAGACAGATTATTGCTTCTTGCTTGTGGTAGTTATAAAAATGTTTTGCGTTGGATTCCGCCGTTAGTTGTTTCGAAATCACAAATTGAGGAAAGTCTGGAAGTGTTCGAAGATGCATTAATTAAGGTTCTTGGAAAGAAATAACTATGATGGATTTGAAATTACCTTCCTTATTAAAGGATAAAGCATATATAAATGGCGAGTGGGTTGAAGCTTCAAATGGACAGAAGTTTACAGTATACAATCCATTTGATCAAAGTGAATTGGGCTATGTCGCTGATTTGGGTACTTCAGAGGTTTCTAATGCGATTGATGCTGCAAATCAAGCTTTTAAAGTTTGGAATAAGAAAACAGCAGGGGAGAGGTCTGCTATTCTTAGAAAATGGTTTGATTTGCAAATTGAGTATGCTGAAGATCTCGCTAAAATTCTTACTGCAGAACAAGGAAAACCTTTTCCAGAAGCTTTAGGTGAAATAAAGTATGGGGCGTCTTTCGTAGAGTGGTTTGCTGAAGAAGCAAAACGAGTTTATGGAGATGTAATTCCTGGTCATGGAGAAGATAAAAGAATTGTTGTATTGAAGCAAGCAGTGGGGGTTGTCGCAGCTATAACTCCTTGGAATTTCCCGAATGCAATGATTACAAGGAAAGTGGCTCCTGCTTTAGCCGCAGGATGTACAGTTCTGATTAAACCTTCTGAAGAAACACCTTTATCTGCTTTGGCACTTGCTGAATTGGCAGAAAGAGCAGGTTTTCCAAAAGGCGTATTTAATATCATCACCTCAACAAATGCGGCTGAAATTGGTAAGGCTTTAACAGATAACCCTATTGTACGAAAGTTATCATTTACGGGATCGACAGCAGTAGGTAAGCAGTTAATGAGACAATCAGCTGATACAGTGAAGAAAGTTTCTTTGGAATTGGGTGGAAATGCGCCATTCATTGTATTTGATGATGCTGATATTGAAGAAGCCGTTCAAGGTGCTATTGCTTCAAAGTACAGAAATGCTGGACAGACCTGTGTATGTGCAAACCGCCTTTACGTTCAAGAAGGGGTTTATGAAGAATTCATCGAAAAGTTTACACTAGAAGTTGAAAAACTGAAAGTTGGAAATGGTTTTGATGAAGGAGTAATGATAGGTCCTTTGATTAATAAGAAAGCTGTTGAAAAAGTAAATCATCTTATTTCAGATGCTTTAGATAAAGGGGCGAGATTAACACTAGGAGGGAAGAGTGATTCTGATAGTCATACACTTTATCAGCCAACAGTAATTTGTGATGCTACCTCTGAGATGGATTTGTCTAGGCAAGAAATATTTGGACCAGTAGCTCCAATTTTCAAGTTCAAAACTGATGAAGAGGTTATTGAAGCTGCCAATCATACAGAATATGGTTTAGCATCTTATTTTTACGGAAATAATATGAGACGTATTTGGAAGGTGGCTGAGGGTCTAGAGTACGGAATGGTTGGTATTAATACAGGTATGATTTCAACGGCTGTAGCTCCATTTGGTGGGATAAAGGAAAGTGGAAATGGGAGAGAGGGTTCTAAATATGGAATGGATGATTATTTAGAGATCAAATATTTATGTTTTGGGGGTATAGAATAGTGTTGTGTTGTTATTAATTTCTATACCGAAATTATGTAAAGTATTAAATGCCCTGCCAGATATCTGGTTAGGGCATTTTTTATGTTATAAATACTAATGCTTAAGTTTCGTTAGTTGACATTGAATCTTTTTTCCTCGCACGGCAGGTGTATTGGGTTTATCTGCACATTCACAAAGTCTCGTAGAACCGTAATCATTTAAAGATTCATGTGCATCTGACCTTGCCCAAATAGTAACAAGCGCACCTTCTGCAGGTTTTGCTTCACAGTTGCCATCTACTTCAAATGCATGAATTGTGTTCTCATGAAAATATACCAAAGGGTCTCTATCATAAGATGAACTAGACCACATTGTATGTTCATTTGGCATTCCTGCATCAAACTGTACAATTCGTTCATCTTTTGTTTCTTTAACTGTGACAAGCTTATCATTATTCTCTCTTATTGCAAAAGTCTTGAATTGGTTAGTACATGCAGGCTGTCTCATTGTGTAGTATAGTTCCGAAATTGCATGATTATGGTATGGGTATAAAGTGTTTACAGCTTGAACTACCATCCCAACTTCAGCACCTACTTTTTCTCCATTTATCTCATCAATGCGTAATAAACCCCAATGCCCAAGTATTTCGGCATAGGCGTAACCACCTCTTACGTTTAAAAAATTCCTCTTATTTCTCTCACTATCTTCTGCATACATCGGATTCCATCCTACACCTGCCCATAAGTTTGGCAAGGCTTTCGCACTAACATCATAAGGAAAGTTGGGAGGAGTTTTGATACCGTCTCCTGTAATCATTTCATAAAAGTTTTTTGAGAAGTCTAATCCATATTCCATTACTTCTTGATTGGTAACTTTCGTATTGAAAAATTCTTCAAAGGTCATTCTATCTAGCCATTGTGCAACTTCCGATTTTTCTTCTAGCTCTTTACTCGGAGAATAAATCCAATCAACTTCTTTACGAGCAGCAAAGCACTTTTTAGCAGTTTCGGGGTTATGGAGAATCTGATAAATATGTTTTACCATCAGTTGCATATCACGACGATCCATGATACACATTTTCTTAAATCCATCTACAGTTTCATAAGTTGCAACATCCGAATCAATACAATTACTACCTTCAGGTGTTGTGGTAAGTGCTATTACAAAAGCGTTTAGGTATTTGAGACTCTCACCCCAAAGTATATCTATGTATCTTTGATCTTCTTTACTGTATTTTACTTCTTTTTCTAAACATTTACAGTCAATATTTTTAAGATCCTCTGGATCAAGAAAATCTGGTATTTCGGGAATATTTTGGGAAAAACTCAATTGAAAATGAAAAGAAAGTAGAAAGCTTATAAGTAAGGAAGTGATTCTAGTTTTCATATTTATCTAATTAGATTCATTGGTTAGAAGTACCATTCTAAGGAAAAGTTATATCGAAATTCCCATGCATTGCTATCAGCTGACCCAGCACCTAATCCACTGTTTTCAAATGAATCATTGAAAAACCAAGCATTTTGAGCCGCCATAAAATCAGTCCAGATGTAAAATGGTCCAGCTTGTAAAACAAAACCTGGGTTAATTATTTGAGAGTCACTAAATGAGGATTCGTCTTTGTATACGCCACTATATTCTATGTAGGCACTGAAATTGTCAAATAGCCACCAGTTTATATCCCAATACTTTCTGAGTCCTCCGACAACTGTAAAAGCTTTAGATGCAATCAGTCTCTGATCAGAGAAAAATCCTAAAAGTACGGTTCGATCATCAACTCCTTCAGGGTTATTGGGTTCAAATTCATAGCGAAGAAATTGAGCGTAAGGATTCCACTGTCCATAATTCCCTACATAATGAAGTGCAGAAGCCCATCTGAATCCATCACCTCTTTCAACTTGATTATTAATAGCACCTACTTCACCAGAGATACCTATTTCAGTTTTATTTTCAGTATCATAACCAAATGTATATGCAAATCTTGCATTGAGTTGGTTCCGCTCAAAGTTTTGTTGATCTCCATTTATGACTAAATCGGGCGCCCACCTATTAGTTGCTGTCGGAATGTTGTATTCTTCATTTCTGAAATAAGCGAGTTGAAGATCAATTGGTCCTTTTTTATAGATATAATGCAAACCTGCATCATGATCGCTTTCCATTCCCAAATAGTAGTTTAGCGAGTACCAGAAACTAGAAGAAATCGAAGGCATTGCACCAAAAGGTGCTTCTGTAATACCATACCTAAGTGTATGAGCTTTATCAAACTCAACACCGACCCACATATGATGTACTGCAAACTGATAGCTCCACCAACGTACTTGAGCTGAAAATTTTAGAAAAGTATTCTTCTCTATACCATAATTTCCATTTACAGAAATACGAAACTGATCGAAGTAAAATCCTCTTTGATTGGCTTGATTTGATTGCTCCCAGTTTTGAAGGGCAGAACGTAGCCAAACAGCTCCCCCTAAAGTAAATTCGGATTTTGGTCCTACTTGAATCGTTGTGGCTTTTTCAGGGATGGTATCATTTAGGTTTTGTAAGGGTTTTCCTATACTTATTAAGCTGAAGCTTAAAAGTATAAAGGTTATTAGGATTGGTAAGTTTATTATTTTGGGCTTCATAAGAATCCAAAGTTTATAAAGAACAGAAATGTCTTTGCTTTGGAATATAGGAAGCTTTTATTCTTAAGAGAGGAAGTGAGTATTAGTCTACATAATTTTCTATAAGTATTCCATGATAAGACCTTTTTCATTCAATTTTTAATGCTTGAGAAGCTGTAGCCTTAGTGTTTTCACAAAAACTAAACACTGTGGTAAAATCTTCAGAATTGATATTTTCTATTTTTATCAATTATAAAAACTGTTGATGACCTTCATTTCCTAAACTTTAGGAATAAAGAGTAGTCTTTAAACCATTAACTAGAGTATTGATGTCTACAAACACTAGAATCTTATTGATTTTCTTACACCTAAGTCATATTTCAAATGATAAAAAGTAGTTTGATATATATCACCTAGAAATCTACTAAATTCTAAAAATGAAGAAGTCAATTTTATTCTTTGTAGTATTATTTTCAATGTTCTCAGCGTGCAGCAAGTCTAAAGAAAGTAATAAAGAGGCTGATAGCGAATCGAGTAAGCTTCAGCAAACGATGTTTTATGGAGGTGATATCATCACAATGGAGGGAGAGGAACCTGTCTATGCTGAGGCTATAGTTCAAGCTGATGGGAAAATTCTATTTGTGGGAAGTAAGGCAGAAGCTTTAGAAAAGTATGAAGGTAAAGCAGAAGAAATTGACTTGAAAGGTAAAACGCTGTTACCTGCTTTTTTAGATGGTCACGGACATATTTATAATGTTGGATTAGTTTCTATGTTTGCGAACTTATTACCACCACCAGATGGCCCAGGGACTGATGTTCAAGCAATAGTGAATACATTGAATGATTTCAAAGAGACTGAGAAAGGAAAGTGGGCAATAAATAAATTTGGTTGGATAGCAGGTAATGGCTATGATGACTCTCAGTTAAAAGAAAAAGACCATCCTAAGGCGAAAGATCTTGATAAGGTAAGTGAAGAATACCCGATTTTAATTATACATCAATCAGGACATCTGGGAGTAGTTAATACCAAAGGGTTAGAACTTATGGGTTGGACTTCTAAAGATACTCCTAACCCAGAAGAAGGTAAACTACGTCGTAATAAAGATGGAACACCAAATGGTGTCATGGAAGAAAATGCTTTTTTTATGGCATTAGCGAAACTATTTGAGAAGGCAGATGAAGAAGTTCATGCCAAAGCAATTGCTTTGGGACAAGAACAGTATGCTCAAAACGGATATTTAACTGCGCAAGAAGGGAGAACGACCCCAGATCAAGTAAGATCGATTATTAAAGAAGTCAATGCTGATAAACTCTATATTGATGTGGTATCTTACCCTGATATGAGAATGAAAGGTGCTTATGATATTATGAATGGAGATTATTATAGTCATAAACATCTTTATACTAAAAAGTTTAGAATTGGAGGTGTTAAACTAACGTTGGATGGCTCCCCACAAGGGAAAACAGCTTGGCTGACTCAACATTATCATAAGCCACCACAAGGTGAGGGGGAAAATTATAAAGGTTATCCGATAATGGATGACGCCAAAGCAAATCAGTATTTGGAAGATGCCTTCAAAAATAAGTGGCAAATCATATGTCATACCAATGGCGATGCTGCCATAGATCAATATCTAAATGCAATAGCTCTGGCACAAGAGAAGTATGATTATGAAAATCACCGTTCTGTGATTATTCATGGGCAAACCATCCGTAAAGATCAAATAGAACGTGCTGCAAAAATGAATGTAGATGCGTCCCTTTTTCCAATGCATACTTTTTATTGGGGTGATTGGCATGTGGAGTCTGTATTAGGTCACCCTCGTGCTGATTATATATCTCCTTGCAAAGATGCACTGACGGCAGGGCTTAATCTAACTTCTCACCATGATGCTCCTGTTACTTTCCCGAATTCAATGAGAGTCTTGGATGCCACAGTTAATCGCGTTACGAGAAGTGGAAAAATATTAGGTCCGGAACAAAGACTCTCAGCCTATGAAGGTTTAAAAACACTAACATCATGGGCTGCTTATCAATATTTTGAAGAAGATCGTAAAGGTACTTTAGCTAAAGGTAAACTTGCAGATTTTGTAATCTTAGATAAAAATCCTCTAAAAGTTGATCCATTAAATATTCATGATATCAAAATAGAAGAGTCGATAAAAGAAGGTAAAACGGTATATAAGTCTAATTAAGCTTCCTGGATATCAGAAGGGTAAAGCTTTTGTTTAAATAGGTTAAGATTAGAAAATCTATTTTAATTTAAAATTTAGCATTACCCTTTTGATCTTTTAAAAGAAATGATTTTACCCTTCCACTGATGTTTATTGATTTCATAGACATAGCTACAAAATACTTTCATTGTATTCAGGTTAAATACAATACTTACAACTTCTCGACTTTGCTCTAGCCAGCTAATGAAAATTATTTCAGAGGCAACTTCAACAAAATCATATTTTTCTATTCCAGAATGCCCTTTAGCAACTCCCGCAAGGCAAGTCCAAACTAAAGTACTCTCTTCAAATTCTAATTTATAAGATTCACCGTTATCATATTCATAGATTAATGTCTGACCAATTAGCTCTGATTTTTCCATATCTGTACATTCTATTTGATGTTTTTATAGATTCTAATCTTATAACAATAACAGTATATGAAATTGAACATTGATCAATACATTCTTTACCCTCAATTAAGGAGTATTACTTATTTCTAAAATAACAGTATAAATTTTTTGATGTGTTTGAATTAACTCTACTACTAGAGTAGTGACGTTTATTGATTAGTGACTTCGTTATTGTTAGATTCAGTGATGAACGTTTCAACAATTTCAATAAACATCTCCTTTGTCATCGGTTTACTTTTGAAGGCATTGAGGTGTTTATATTTTTTTGCTTTTTCAGCATCATCAGGATTAAGGGATGTGGTTAACATGATAATTACTTTTCCACCATGTAAATCTAAGTCTAGCTTTTCATAGGTTTCCAAAAATTCCCAACCATTCATCAAGGGCATATTGATATCTAAAAAAATAATATCAGGTTTAGGATACTGACCATTAATCTGTGTTTTTAGGTAATTGATCGCATCATTGCCATTTTTACATGAATCAATATTTTCCGCTAAACCCGTTTCTTCTAAAATAATAGTGTTGATGTAATTATCTACTTCACGGTCATCAACCAATAGTATTCTCTTTAATTTCATAATAGTTATTTAATGAGGTTATTAAAAAAATGGGTTTTAGGTATTACATAGATAATATGTATTAAGAAATTAGTTTAAACTCATTCACAAGTTTCATTTTAAAAAAGTAGATAAGTTTAATAATTACTTAGAATAATCAAATGAATTTTTCATATGTACTTAAACTAAAATAGTTATAGATGTTAGATTTTTATTGAATTAAAAAATATGAGCTAACGTAACAAGGTGTACGCAATTAGTGCCTTAATCTTCTAGAAATATAATTAAACAGAGGTGGTATAACCGTCGATGTATAGGTCATCCTAATTAATTATCAAAAGCTCACTAAAAAAATTGCTTAAACCTATCCAATTCCAGAGCTTTTTTTCTAATTCACAAGAAGACTCTTGAATTGGATAAGTTTTATTTAATAGCAAAAAGAGACTAATCCTGTAGTAATTCAAATTTTATGTTTTGATTGGCTTTACTCATATAATCTAAAATAGCAGATTTACTTTCTGGTCGATATAAACGAATTAGAATAGCCCATCCAGGAACTACATCTATATTATTTTTCTTGTCAGGGCAATTAAAATGAAAGGTATATGTACCATCATCATTAGCTTTGGCCATTCTATTATTGAGTGCAAAATTGTCTGTCGCAATCCAACCTTCTTTATTATAAGTAGTGACAGAGAAGAACCCACCTTTATCAAACTGAATAGGAGGGATGGGCAGGGTTAATGAAGCACATTTTCCTTCTTGAATTTCTTTATTGGGTTGAATAGTATTTAAATAAGCAGCATGCTCTACTGGTAATCCGAAAATACCTACGGCTGAGGCAATCAGGAATTGTAAAGAATCTACTTCATCTTTTGTACCGAAATAATAAGCAGGTTTATCTGCTTCTTTCATTCTCGCTTTTAAGCGTTTTCTAGTTTCATCTAAAGACTTTTGATCAAACCCTTTTTCATGGTAAGCAGTATTTGAATTGGCTAAAATCTGAACATTGTCTTGATGCTCGTGTGCCTCAGCATAACCTGCTGAATCTAGCGTTCTGACACCTGTTCGCATATTTAGAAATAAATGATTTCCTAGAGCTACATCATCAGTTGTGAAAGTCTTAGACTCTCCAGGATATACAACACCAATTGTATATTGGTTTTCATCTAACACTTGAATAACTGAATATACATCCCATTCTGGGTTTACCAAGGTTGCTCCTTCAGATATATCCACAACGGCATGAGAGTACATAACATCTTGATTTTCTCTCACAACAAATTGATTGTCTTTATCAGACATTTGACGAGCATGTCTGAACGTATTTACATCATGTTCTTTAGAATGATTAAGCATATATAAGTCCGTCTCTGCTATGGTAAAGTTAGATTCGTCAACTTTAATTTTTCCATCAGCAGTTTTTTCTTTTATGTAATCAAACTCTTTTTCTTGAGCTTTATCTGACTTTTGTGTTGAGCAGGCAATTTGTAAGATTAGAATAATGAATATCAATATATTCTTCATAGTTTAATGATTACCGTTAGATACTATCTTAAAATCCTTCTTTTCAAAAACTGATAGTGAATGGATAAAATTCTGAATGAACCAGAATTTTGAGAAGTTGAAAGAAAGTGTTTAATGCAAGATTAAAAAGTTCATACTTAGCATGGTGAAAATACACGTTTTCCATTTCTTTAATGTCATTTCAATTCTACGCAAATGGAATGATAAAATATAGCCAATATAAGTACTAAGTAATACTTGATCGATAAAAGCAAAAAAATACCAATTCTTTGCATATTAATTTAGAGTAAATGTTAATCGGTATTTTATGACACTCGTTAAATAATGAATCTTGCTTATTTCATCAAATGCTTCAGTATTGATATGCTGATTGGAGAAGAAAAAAGGTTTTCTCTGAAGGAAAGAATGATAAATGCAATTTTCATTGGGGTGATTATTGTGGATGTTACTCTATTGTTAAGCCTTAACTCAGCTTTTAGTCTAAACTTTGTTTTAGCTTTTATCTCTTCGATTATTTTATCATTAACTGGTTACTTTTCGGTTAGAAAGTGGCAATTGTATACGCTGGGTATGATCTGCCTTTGCTTACTTCAATTAATCACTATAATAATGGCTTGGATGGAGTTAGGTGGCCTAGTTAGTTTATCTCCTCTTACTTTTATGACAGCAGTTGTTGTTGATCTTCACCTTCTACCTAAAAAGTATCACTCTAAGTTTATAAAATGTGTTATAGTCTTATTTTTTGTTTTTGTAATTTTAGAATTCAATTACCCCGAAATTATTCTAGAAACCACAAAGTCTCCACAAGTTAATTTAGCTATCGCGAGTATACATTGGGCGGGAATGTTATTCTTTTCTATATCAACTATAGTTTTGTTTAAAAACGAGTATGACTATACCCAGTCTCTATTATTAAAACAAAAAGAAGAATTAGCTGATCTTTTAGAAAAGGAGAAAGAGCTTCACCATATGAAAGGTGAATTTGTAGCAATGGTCTCACATCAGTTTCGTACACCAATGACCGTTATACAGAGTACTGTAAATTTAATGGAATTAAAATTAACCAAATTCTTTAATGGAGAACATCATTTAAATCTGGCTAAACAGTTTTATAAAATTTATGGAGCTTTAAATAATCTAAGTGGTATTGTAGATAGTGTATTGAGTTTTGAAACGATTGAATCAAGAAATGTGAAATTAAATCCTGTAGTTCTTGATTTATCATCCTTAGTTGAAGATATCATTCGTAATTATCCTTGTTCTGAAGAAATTATCAAAACGAATTTGAAGTGTCAAGGTCCATCTAGAAATGTTCTTGCTGATCCACTTTTAATTGAACAATCTTTGACAAACCTTATTTCTAATGCCTTGAAATATGATAGTCAGAATAGATTTCCCGAAATAAGTTTACACTTTAAGGAACATTCAGTAGAACTTTTAGTCTCAGACCGAGGAATAGGTATTCCAAAATCAGAGCAAAACCGACTCTTTACTCCTTTTTACAGAGCTGAAAATGTATCAAGTATTAGAGGTACAGGGATTGGACTTTTTGTTGTTAAAAATTTTGTTGAGTTACACAGAGGAAATATCTCTGTACAGAGTGAGGAGGGAATAGGCACAACATTTAAAATTACGCTTCCAGTTTTAGTGAATCAAAAATATGAGAATGAAATTAGGAGATAAAAAGTAACTGAAGATATTTCGAAACTAGGGAAGTAAATTTTAAAATGAACATCACTTGTTAGTAGTATATATTTAAATTAAATTTAATGTATTACTTTTTTCAAATAATTATTTTTTATGAGTTACCCAGAACTTTTTAAAGACTTAGTACAGACTTATAATCCAAAATCAGAATCATTTTTAGACGGAATTGATCGAATTCAACCAAATCCATATTACTTAGGTTTTGGTTTCCCTGACTCTAAAATCTTAATCATAGGACAAGAAAAAGCTATTGATCCTTCCAAAACTCATATTGTGAAAAATGAGTCTATGGAAAACTTAAGGCAGTGGGATGTATTAATTGAAGAAGAAATTGATGATGTAGGCTACCATTATTACGGAGAAGAAGTCGATTTTAAAAATCCTTTGCATCCTTACAAAAAGAAAGGAGGGAAAACGTGGGGTTGTTACGAAAAGCTTTTAAAATCAATTTATCCAGAACTCTCAGAAAGTAGAGTTGAAAATACTTTTTTTCTTAAAGCATTCATTACTGAAGTTAATTCTGAGGTTTCAAAAACACAGTTGGGAAATAAAACAACCGAGGAGAGAAGAGCTTTGTTGAAACACGATTTCTACAAATCTTTCCCTGTAACTTTACTCGCTTTTGGGGATTATATGGGTAAAAGTGAAATTCAAGACCTTTTTGAAGTTGATTTTGTTGAAGACCTTTCTATCCCAAATGAAAAACTAGTAGTATTTAAAGACAGTAAAAGAGAGCGTTTGATCATACAAAGTCGTCAATTTAGTAACGCTATTTCAGATGAGTATATCAAAGAAAAAGTAGCTAAACTAGCCAAAGAACATTTGTCTTAAAATATTCTTTAAATAGCTAAAAAAAATCCCCAACACTGACTAAGTAATCAATGTTGGGGATTTTTTTATGTCTGATTTTGAATTATCAAATCTTAATTTGGAATGACGGGATTGTAATTAGTTTTTCGCTAAAATCGATCTTTCTTTTCCTAAGAACATAATTTAGGATTGATTTCTTTCTTTTACCAATAAAAAACTCTCGTAGTAACTTAAATCTAAAGAAAAAAATAATCCCTACATAATAGATACCTTTAACAGGATTCTAATACTGTGTTTCGTAAAAATAGAATTGCCCTTTTCTTTCAAGTACCTGACGATTCTTTTCAATCCTTTCCTTTTGAAATTCAAGACCTTTGTATTGTTCACTGATTAAAACATCAACAATTATTAATACTCTACTCATTTAAGAGCATCATTTAATTGGTTGAATAATCAAAACAGAAATCATCTTTAATCTTATAAAAATTGACAGTTATGTACGCTTTAAAAAGAGAATTTATCAAGTATACAGATCAAATCGGAATTACAGGATCATTTATTTGTTTGGTTCACTGCATTATTACTTCAGGAGTAATGATTGGTAGTTCATTTTTATCTCATTCAGCTCATCATCATCACGATCACATTCATCATGTACACCATTTAGATATGTGGGGAATGATTGATATATCTATGATCGTTATTAGTGGTATAGCAGTTTACTTTTCTACTTTAAAATGTAGTGCAGAATCACTTCAAAATAAATTGATGTGGGCAAGTTATATCGTTTATACCATTTGTATGTTATCAAAATATGTAGGTTTCGAACCTATGTGGTTAAGCGGTCTATCTTATGCTATGTCTTTTACGTTGATTGGTCTTCATTTTAGAAACATCAAAAACTGTAACCACTAGAATATTCTTCAAGAAATTAGATGAAAAACAAGTTGAAGGTTTCTTACAACATCCTGCTTTTTTCATTCAAGAGATTCCTTTTTTCAACCCTGATATTTGTAACGTAAATAATAAAGGAAAGGTTGAAAAGGATTCAAAATCAAATCTTTATATAAAAATAAATTCAATAACTTATCATTCGTCTGCAAAGACACAAAAATTAAAATTATGTCAGAAAAAAATTACAAACCCGTACCAGTATTCTCAATTAATCATGCTTCAATGCGCGTATCAAATCCAAAAATTATGGTGGAATGGTTACAAGGTATTTTTGGTTTCCCAATCGTTGCACGTCAAGGCGATAGCGTTGTATTCCGTATTGGTGATGGACCACAATATTTTTCAATCTTAGGTGAACCAACAGATAAACCTGGTTATACCCATTTTGGTTTTTCAGTAGAAAATTTTGATCCAAATGATTTTATCCAACGCTTGAAATCATTAGGTTATGAGCAATCAAATTATCCTGATGCAGGTAAGTTTACATTAAGAAATAGAGGTGCTGATAAAGGTGGTGCTGCTGAAGGTACACCAGAATTATTTATCGGTGACCCTGATGGCTTAATTGTTCAAATTCAAGATGCAAAATATGCCGGCGGTGGCGGACTTTTGGGTGACATTACCTACGCTGTCCCAGAGGAAGCACCAACAAAAGGATTGGTAGACACGATTGAGTTAAATCACTGTACACTTGGGGTTTCTAACGGAGCAGAGTCTTTAAAATTCTATCAAAGTATCTTTGATCTTCCAGTAGATACTTACCAAGGCCCAACTCCTGTTTTGAGAGTAGGTACAGGAAATGCTTCATTGGTATTGTATGAATTAAGCGGACCAGAGGCAAAAGGCGTGAGCCCTCGTATTGACCACACTTGTTTTGCTGTGAAAGATTTCGATGTAAACCGCATTGAGAAAGATCTTGGAGAGTTTGGAATGAATGTTTTAGGACAGGCTTGGAGAGCAACAGGTTCATTACAAACGTACTACACACAACGTATGCCTGACCGTGGTGGTGATGCTAGTGGAGATACAAAAGAGTTGTACTTAACGGATTTTGATAACAATGTGATTCAGCTTCAAGACATCCGTTATGCTGGTGGTTGTGGTGCATTAGGTGACGTTCGTGGCACTGGCGTAGACAAACCATTTGAACCTTGTGGTTGTGGTATGCACTAGGAAATAAATAGTTTTAGATTTTAAAAAAAACAGACCCTTTCTGTAGTTATTCAACAACTATGGGGAGGGTTTTGTGTTTTATTTAAAAATCAGAATATCAGTTGTTTAATGGTATTTTTCTCTAAATCTCTTTTTGACGATTTCTCACAACTACTTACGTTTTTCTTTCAAGAGATTCCTTTTTATAACCCTGATATTTGTAATGTAATCAAAAGGGAAATCAACTTCTTTTTGAAACATCATTTTGAAAAAACATAAACTTTAAAAAAACAGAATTATGAAAACAGTAGAACAATTCATGTCGAATGCCAAATTTAATATCGGTCTTTATAACGTAGAAGATATCATTCAAATACCAGGTACTAACTGGATCGTTGGTGGAGGTATTACTTGTTATGGTCCTAATTTTTGGGATAAAGTAATTACAACAGGTTTTTGGCATTTATTTGACGCTGAAAAAGAAACAGGATTTAGAGTAGATTCTTCAACTATCGAAATAGCTCCCGAAGGAGATCGTTTTCCATTGACAACACCTCCAGTATGGAGTGCATTTAGCCCTCATGGATTTGATTTCCATAACCAAACTGAAACTACTATTGAAGTGTATGTGGCAAGTCATAAAAGCGCTACAGGTGAAAGTAGAGAAGCAGTTGAGGTGTTTAGAATTGACTATTCTAAAGAAATTCCAACCTTTACATGGATTGGAGGAATTGAAGTAGCAGAAGATTTTTGGCCCGATGCAGTAGCCTTATTACCGGATGGTGGAGTAGTGGCAACATCGACAGGAAATCCATTAATGCCACAAGAAGAATCCATCAAATTGGCACTTTCAGGAGCACCGATTGGAAATACAAGAGTGTGGTATAAATCAACAGGTTGGCAAGAATTAGAGGGATCGGAAGGCATCTCTACTCCAAACGGAATTGTCATTTCAAAAGATGGACAACAAATATATGTGGCAGCATCTACAGGTTTTTCAGTAGTAAAAATCGATCGTAGTGTATCGCCAGTCAAAGTAACATCGATGGACTTAGGAGGTATTCCTGATAACCTTCGTTGGTCAGAAGATGGAAAATCAATTTTAGCAGGTATCCACGTCGTAGAGAATCCAATGGATTTTGCTAAGGAACAGGAAGTAGCAGCAGAATACGGTGGTAACCAAATGACGGCCTTTAAAGTAACACGTATCAATCCTGAAACGCTTGAGTTGACTGAGGTAATGCCTCCAGCTGTTTATGGTGTATTAGGAGCAGGAACAAGTGCAATAGAAGTAGGAAATCGTATATGGGTGGGAAGTACAAAATCCGACCGTGTTGGGATTTTCGATTTGAAATAATTAGACAGTAGTTTTCATTTTTTAGAGGCTAGTATCAATATGATATAGTCTCTTTTTTTATGTGGGAATGTTTAACGTCCGCTGAACCATCATAAAAACCACATTACGATCCATTCCCTATACATAAATTGGAACAGGTAGGTTAAAATGATCACAAAATAACAAAGAGTACGATAATACTTTCCGAATAATCTAACACCTTAAACCAACTTGAAGTTTTCTTACAACATCCTGCTTTTTTCATTCAAGAGATTCCTTTTTTAAACCCTGATATTTGTAATGTAAACAATGAGGGAAAGGTCGAAAAGGTTTTAAAATCAAAGTTTTACAAATAACAAGTTCAAAAATTTATCATTCGTCTGCAAAGACACAAAAATTAAAATTATGTCAGAAAAAAATTACAAACCCGTACCAGTATTCTCAATTAATCATGCTTCAATGCGCGTATCAAATCCAAAAAGAATGGTGGAGTGGTTACAAGGTATTTTTGGTTTTCCAATCGTGGCACGTCAAGGCGATAGCGTTGTATTCCGTATAGGTGATGGACCTCAATATTTTTCAATTTTAGGAGAACCAACAGATAAGCCAGGATATACACACTTTGGTTTTTCAGTAGAAGATTTTGGTCCAAACGACTTTATACAACGCTTGAAATCATTAGGTTATGAGCAGTCAAATTATCCTGATGCAGGTAAGTTTACATTAAGAAATAGAGGTACAGATAAAGGTGGTGCTGTAGAAGGTACGCCCGAATTATTTATCGGTGATCCTGATGGAATTATTCTTCAAATTCAAGATGCAAAATATGCCGGTGGTGGCGGACTTTTAGGTGATGTTACTTACGCTATTCCAGAGGAGGCTCCTACAAAAGGTTTAGTAGATACTATCGAGTTGAATCACTGTACACTTGGGGTTTCTAACGGTGCAGAGTCTTTAAAATTCTATCAAAGCATTTTTGATCTTCCGGTAGATACTTACCAAGGTCCAACTCCTGTTTTGAGAGTAGGTACAGGCAATGCTTCATTAGTGTTGTATGAATTAAGCGGACCTGAAGCAAAAGGCGTTAAACCTCGTATTGACCATACTTGCTTTGCTGTGAAAGATTTCGATGTAAACCGCATTGAGAAAGACCTTGGAGAGTTTGGAATGAATGTTTTAGGTCAAGCTTGGAGAGCAACAGGTCCATTGCAAACTTACTATACACAACGTATGCCTGATCGTGGTGGCGATGCAAATGGAGATACAAAAGAGTTGTACTTAACTGATTTTGATAATAATGTGATTCAGCTTCAAGACATCCGTTATGCAGGTGGTTGTGGTGCATTAGGTGACGTTCGTGGAACTGGTGTGGACAAACCATTTGAACCTTGTGGTTGTGGTATGCACTAGGATATAAGTAATTCAAATCATAAAACCCTCTTGATGATCATTTTCATCAAGAGGGTTTTCTTTATCTAAAGTAGTGGATATTATAACTTTCCTTTGTCTTTCCTTTCCTTCAATTCAGAAGGAGCATAACCATAGTATTTTTTAAACACATTACTCATGTGTGCATTGTCACTGAAATTCAAATCCATAGATACCTCCGTCAAACTCTTATCCGTGTAAATAATTTGTCGGTAAACTTCTTCTATTTTTTGTTGCTTATAGAATTGAAGAATAGGTTGATCAAAAATTGATTTGAAAATTCGATTCAACTTCGAAATACTCATACCAAATTCATCACTTAAATCTGATAGATTAGGTTGTTCAGAAAAATTTGAAAGATACTCATCCTTAAGCTGCATCATTGCTTTGAGGTCTTCAGGGTGTATGTTCTTTTTGACATTCGTGCCTTCTTGCTCCAATTTCTCTTGGATAATGCCTACAATATCTAACGCCTTACTGAAAAAGTAAATATCTCTTCTTTTGTCTTTATCAACGTTCGCAATAATGGTGCGTACAAAGTTTTCGATTTCAACATCTAGTGGAAGGTAATGGAACCAAGGAGTGTTATTTTGAAAAAGAGCCTTGATTTTAGAATTGGCATTTTCTCGGGTGAATTTATTGAAAAAATCCACAGAAAACCGGATTGTAACGTATTCATATTTTGCTCCATGTGGAAATTCAATTTCAAATTTTTGAGAAGAATTATAGATGAAAACCCCAAGATTATGAAATTTTTTGGTATCACCTTTACTAAAGTAAGACCCCGTAAAACCGATTCGGATAATAATATATGTTTTTCCATCATCCGGTTCATATTTTACGATGATTGGTCTTTTAGAATTGAGTTGAAAAATACCTACATACATTTCCTCCAAGAAACAGAAAGAGTTTCCTTTATAAGTACACCAACTTGTGTCGATATTGAGTTCTTCTCCATCCCAAGAGCCTTTTAAATCCTTGGCTAATTTCTCATAGCTTTCATGAACTTTATGTTCACTTGCCTCAAATGTAAACTTCTCTTCCATTTCAAGAAATTTGTTCTTAATAAAGATACCAAAGTAAGTGTTTGAATAAACATCTTTACAAGATGAAAAAGTTGACAATTCTAAACAATTCTTTAAGTTTTTCCTTCAAGTACCTTCTTTCTGTAAATCAGATATTTGTAATATGTTAAATAGGGTAGGAACTTCTATTTGATACATTCGAGTAACATTGAGTTAGATAATCAATTCGGTGTTTTATATTTAAATATCAGTTTATCATGAGAATTAATATTCAAGGAGTCAACAGAAAATTTCATAGAATTAATGGGAAGCTTTACGAATTATTTGAAATTTTAGATGAGCAAGGTAAAGTACTTCGAACCATTGATATTCCCCTAAAAGTTGAACTTAGAGTTAATGATCTTTTAGAAATAATTGTAGGTGCTAGTATTCTAGCCGTTCCGACTGCTTTCACAGAAGAAGTGTGGACAATGGGCGATGAATTGCCATGGTTAAATACTTTACTATTGAGTGGGATTTCCTTAGTGTTTATTGCTTGCTTTGTCTATTATTCATCCTACAAAATGCAATTTAAGTTATTCCGAAAAGAATTTCTGTTTAGAATACTTTCTACTTATATTTTATCGGTAGTGATCGTAGGAATATTACTTAAAATAGTCAATAAATGTCCTTGGTTCTTAGATTTTAATTTAGCTCTAAAGCGTACTTTAATTGGTGCTTTCCCTGCTTCTTTAAGTGCTACCTTGACTGATCAATTCGGAGAATAACAAGAACATCTAAGGTAAGCAGTTTTTATATAGATTTACTCGTAAGTAAACCTATTAATATGTCAATAGCAAGCATGTTTTAGACTTGAATCTCCCCAAAAAAAAAGCAATCTCCCTGCTATAAATCCATGGCAGGGAAGTACCCCTTCTGATGCTGTTGTGATATAGTTCACGAGTATAAATAAGACTAATAGAAATAATTATTTTACTAAAAAACACATAGTATATTTAATAAAAACCATTGCTGGATTATAAATAACCAAGCATTAAGAATGTAGTAAAGTATGCCATATATAATATATACATTATGTGAATATGGTTCTAGAAAACGAGTAGTTGTCGTATTTAAGTCTTTCTCCGTTAATGATTCGAATATAAAAGCAAAGTTCCAATCAATTCTCTCTTCTTGTATATACTCCTTTAATTGCCTATATGTATCGGCAGATTCTCCAATGTAAATACATGGTTCCAGTGACTTTTCATCATAGCCAAATAAGTAATAGAGATTGGCAGATTCCCTTTGTAAGTAGTTTTTTACATTTTCTATGAGGTGTCTAGGGAAACAATAAGCTCTAATGACACTGTTACTAACAGTTTTTATTCTTACGAGTCTTGATCAGGATTAGGGATGTGGGTGTTTATACTTTTTCCTCTTTTCATTTATTTTATTATCGGGGTTTTGTTAATGAGTATCTTTACCTAAAGATTTATGTTTTTAAATACTTTAAGGAGTGATTCCAGCGAGACTATGTATCAATATTGATTATCAGTTTTTTAAGATTTGCTGCTAAACAATATCTATTTAGAATAAGAGGATTAGAATATTAAAGATCTTACATTATTAGTAACAATATTTCCTTTGAAATATTTAATTATAGTGAAGTATTTTATCTATAATTTTTTCCAAGGGTCGTAATTAAATTTCATCATATAGTCTTGCCATTTTACAATCAGCACCTTTTCAATATGCCCTTCCTTGACTGGTGAGTAGCCGTATTCATAGCTAAAGTAATAGACGTGTCCTTTTTGGGTTAGGTATAGATTTGAAAAGTATTCAAAAGAAAATCCGTGGCTATCCAAAATGTCTTTTCGGATTGTGGCTTTTCCTTCTGGACAAGCTTTCTTTAAAATATTCCGATTTCTTCGAAGCAGTTTATTTATACTGAGTTCTCTTTCAGCTATCTGTTTTCGATGTTGATTATGATATGAGGCTTTGCACTTGCTATCACAAAATTTTCGATCTATTCTTCCGACAGTAAGTGGTGTATTACAGTATTGACAAAGGTTGGGCATCGGTCGTATATGTTTATTGAAACGCATATATACGTATATATGCGTTTCAACAAACGCTTAAGTCAAATATAATGCGTCATTTACAAGAAAAATGGCAGTTCATTCTAAGAAAATTAAACTTTCAAAACTGCGAATTAATCAGCAGCGGTTTATTCGTATTGATTTTGAAAATGAAGAGGGGATTAAACAATTAATTAAGCAGTTACCAGATGTGAAATGGTATAATCCATTGGATTGTGTATTTATACCCAATACCCCTTATCATTTACAGAGTGTATTTCGCTTATTTAAAGGCTTGGCCTGGATAGATGCAAATGCTTTATTTCAGAAAAGAGATTTGACTAAGGCGGATACATATACGGGCCTATATCAGAAGTATCAGCGGATTAAAATAGGAGAAAAGGCCAAGGAAGCCTTGTTATTGATGCTAGATCGTTTAGAGGGGTTACGTTATAGTGTGCGTACTGCAAATATTTATTTACACTGTTTTGAAAAGTTTTTATCGCATTATCCTAGCCATGACATCGATAAAATACAGAAGCATGAAATTGAGCAGTACTTATTACATCTAGTGCGAGATCGAGAAATGTCTGCGTCCACACAAAATCAGACAATCAATGCCATCAAGTTTTATTATGAACACATCTTACAATGGGACACGCAGTATTATCATGTCCAGCGGCCTAATAAACCAACACTTTTACCAAAAGTGATTAGTAAATGGGATATACAAAATATTTTAAATCAGGCCACAAATATAAAACATCGGGCTTTGTTAGCCTGTATTTACGGTGGAGGGCTGAGAGTCTCTGAAGCTTGTCATTTAAGAATAAAGGATATAGATTCTGAGCGGATGGTGATTAACGTAAGAGGAGGGAAAGGTTTACAAGACCGCACAACATTATTGTCTACCAAAACTTTGGAGTGGTTGCGGGAATATTATAAGATTTATAAACCCCAAGAATATTTATTTGAGGGTGAAGCGAAAGGAAAGGCTTACAGTCCTCATAGTGTAAGACGTTTGCTAGACCGATATGCAAAACGAGCTCAGATTACTGTAAAAGTAACTCCACATATGCTCCGTCATAGTTTTGCAACCCATTTGCTCGAAGATGGGGTCGACTTAAGGTATATTCAAGCATTGTTGGGACATCGTTCAAGTAAAACGACAGAAATATATACTCATGTGAGTACCAAAGAGATCAAAGAATTTAGGAATCCTCTGGATAGTATATTTGAAAAGTGATAAAAAGAAGGAAATAATTGCATGAAATTGATAAAACAAGTAGTTTGAGGTGTAATTAAATAAACTGACAATGTGACTCAGGAGGCGAAGCTGTATCCGTATATAGCGGGTATATTGCATATGCACGTTTTTGGTAGCTATATTGCACTATGAGTGACATATACACGGTTGTTGGGGCTCATTGTTCAGTTAGTTCAAATAGCAAAACAGATTTATCGTTCAGATTCTAATTTCAGTTGTAATTTTTATGGAATTTAATCTTAAC
>NZ_QGDO01000004.1:0-168975 GCF_003149185.1 Sediminitomix flava
TGTTACCCCTCGACTTGCATGTATTAAGCCTGCCGCTAGCGTTCATCCTGAGCCAGGATCAAACTCTCCATTGTAAGATCCTTAACATGTATATTCCAACATGTCGCTGTGTAACTCTAAGGTTGACTTCGTGTTTTCGATAAAATAACCTTGAAGATTGCTCTCCAGAGTTACTTACCTGATTACTACATAACTATTCTTTCAAAGAACTTTTGAGACTTTCTTTAGGATTTTAAATCATTTAAAACCCTCAATCTCAATGTGAAAACTGACTTCTTCAGCTTCTATTATTTTGTTTTCTGAGTTGCTTTCTCAGAAGGCGGATGCAAAGGTAAGAACTTTTCTCTTTCAACTCCAAAACTTTTTTCAAGTTTTTTTTTCGAAGAGTTTTAAGAAGCATTTCTTCAAAACCTTTACGTATTATACTATTTAACGTCTTTTCAGTGAACGTTTTCACTGAAGACGGCTGCAAAGATAAGAGATTTAATTTAATCTTTCCAAATCTAATTTTGTTAAGTGATTTAAATAAAATGAACTGACTTCATTTTCAGTATTTAAGACTTAAACCCTTTCTTATTTTTTTAGCAAACTTGTGCTTGAATCTCGTTTTTCAAGCGTGCTTCTCGTTTGAAGCGGGTGCAAAAGTGAGGGTTTTATTTGGACTGTGCAAAGATAAAACAGACTTTTTATTAAATAAATTCAAACGCTTCTGGTTTTCAGAATAAAAAAATATATCACTCAAAAACTTGGTGCTAAAATAAGCTTACTATTATTTTTGGCACAGAATTGAATAACACAGCGTAACAAACAACCAATTACTTTTTTATGAACAGACTTCTTAGAATTGGGGTAGATGAGATAGGAGACATTTACCTTAAAGAAAAAGTATATACATCCAATATAATTGCAGTAATCAGTATTACACTTTCCGTTCTTTACGGTATAATCGGTCACTTCTTTTTCCCTGCTGTCGTTCCTATTGCTGTTATTGGAACATTAGCATTGTTATGTGTACTTGCTCTGAATCATCTAAGGTGGTTTACATTATCACGATTAATTTGTGGATTAGCCACTCCATATTTGATGTATTTATTTCAGGCGGTACTAACAAGTAAAGAAGATGCTCTTATTGGGCCTATGGTAGCTTTTGGTATCACCTTTTCATTTTTCCCATTTTTCCTTTTTGACTTCAGAGAAAAAACTAAACTGATCTTTATTTCATTTTTAGTCCTCATCCCTATTGTTTTTCAGGAAGACTTAATCAAAGCTATCGAAGTTGAAGGCATTGACAATAGTTTATATAGGAATCCTTATTTTGTTAGATTTTCCTATCTGTTATCAGGATTAACATTACTCTCATCCATTTGTATTTTTCTATACAGAAAATCTATAGTGGATTTAAAGAATACCAATCTTATTAGAAAAACCCAAGAGCAACATCAAGAGATATTATCTCAGAATGAAGAGTTGCATCAGCAAACAGAAGAACTTGTAGCCCAACAAGAATTAGTAGAGGAAAGAAGTACAAAGCTTGAACATGCAAATAAAAAATTAGAAGAAGCTATGGATCAATTGAAAGTAAAAAATCAATTGATTTCAGAAAGTATTCATGCAGCTCAGACTATACAAGAAGCGATACTTCCTAATTCAACTACTTGTAGTAATATACTCGGCGAATATTTTATATTTAACCAACCTAAAGATATCGTATCTGGAGACTTCTATTGGAATTATAAAATAGACAATCAGATTTTTTTAGTAGTTGCAGATTGTACTGGACATGGAGTTCCTGCTGCATTTATGACATTAATCGGTCATACTATTCTTGATCGGATCATTAAATATCAAGGTATACACGAACCAAACCTTATTCTTCACCATTTGCATGATGAAATCTTGAGGCTACTTAATCAGAAAGATGGAAGCAATAAAGATGGTATGGATTTATCGATTGTAAGGTACCACAAAACAGAAAAAGGAGCTTCAATCATTTTTGCAGGAGCCAAGACGACAATCTTCTACACAAAATCTGGGAAAATTCAGACCTTAAAAGGAGATAGAAAAGCTATTGGAGGATTTGAACTTCAGAAAGAATTCCAGTTTACAAATCACGAACTAGAGCTTCACTCCGATGAAATGTTCTATTTAATGTCTGATGGTTACGCTGATCAGCACAACCATGATCGTAAGAAATTTGGTACAGCTAAACTGATAGAATTTCTAAATGAAATTAATTCGCTCGAAGTAAGTCAGCAAAAAGGCCTCTTAACTTCTGAAATGAATACTTTCCAAGGTTCTCAAGAACAACGAGACGATATGCTCATTATAGGAGTGAAAGTTTAGCACAAAGAGTTATTATAATTGGCAGATTAAAACACCTTTAAGTATTATAACTTGAAGGTGTTCCTTAAATTAGGGAAAAATTGTATCTCAACTATCTTACTTTTTCATGGTACGTTTAATATCTATTTTATTTATTCTCCTATTTTTTTCACAATACTCAAACGCTCAAGAATTTATTATTAGAGAGGGTAATAGACTTTTTCAAGAAGGATATTACGAAGAAGCCATAGAAAACTATTTGCAGGCAGAAGAATTAAAATTTAACGACCCTTCTCTCAACTATCAATTAGCCCTTTGTTATTTCTATGTTGAAAATTACTCCGATGCTATAAGATTCAGCAACAAAGTCATTGAATTCCCAGGTGCAAAAACTTTAGAAGCATATATCATAAAAGCTAAAGCTTTAGATATTCAAGGGAAAAGGAATAAATCTATCGCATTACTAGAAGAAGCTTCTGAACTTTCAGATAATCACTATGCTATCTTATATAATTTAGGTGAGCTATATTTTCAAGAAAAACAATATGAAGATACTGAAAGAGTATTATTAGAGGCATTAGAAAAAAAACCTGCTCACATACAGTCGCATCTCATTTTAGGAAAAACACAAGAGCAATTAGAACACACTAGCACAAAACTTCTTGCTTATTACTTTTACATTCTTTTGGACCCAACGTCTGAAGAAGGTGATAAAATAATAGAGCATTTACATCAAGTACTTTTTGGTGAAGTTGAAATTAAAGTGGCTCAAGTCGATGATCTAATCTTAAACGCAAATACAAAAATAGAATTTGCAGGCTCTGATCTAGCTATTCAGGCTAATGCAAAAACATTCAAATCTGATTTAGGTAATGCTTCTGAAATGGAAATTTTTATAGCCAGTACAGATGCTTTCTTCAAAACCCTAGGAGAAATCAGAAAGCAAAATACAGGTATTTGGTGGTCTCTTTATGTCGATTTTTTCTCCCGACTAGCAAACGAAGGACATACCGAAACATTCTGTCATTACATTCATCAAATGCATTCCGATGCTTCGCATGATTGGGTATCATCTGAATTCCAGAAAGTACAAAACATGGTACAGTGGATGAACTCTTATCAAGAGCGTTACTACCAATATGAAGATGAGCAGTAAATAAACTGCTCTTTTTTTCAATAATTTTAAATGTTAAAAAAGGGGTTTCCCTTAATACTTACTACTAACTATCTATTTTTTACTATTTTTGGCTAGGATTGAAATAGTCTGGCCTGAAATGATTTGAAACTACCAACTTTTTGTTCTTTTCAGAATACGTCCAGTCTTATTTGATACAATAATTTACAAAGATAGAAACAGACTAAAACACAGTTATGTTGAAACGATTACTAGTGGCATTCCTTGCCATTACAACCAGTATGAGCGCCTTTGCAGCTAGCAGCAAAAGTGCTGAAGCTATTGACGAAGGTATGTGGCTTCTTATGTTCATTGATCGTCTGAACTACGACGACATGAAAGACAAAGGATTAAAACTAACTCCAGAAGAAATTTACTCTGTAAATAATGCTTCTCTAAAAGATGCTATTGTTTCTTTCGGCGGTTTCTGTACTGCAGAAGTAATTTCAAGCAAAGGTCTTTTACTTACTAACCACCACTGTGGATACGATGCAATCCAAGGCGTAAGTACTGTTGAAAATGACTACTTAACAAACGGTTTTTGGGCTAAGTCTCATGACGAAGAATTCCCAATCGAAGGACTTCACGTAAACTTCCTAGTAGAAATGGGTGATGTTTCTGAGCAAGTGCTTGGAGCTACTACAGACGAAATGTCTCCAGAAGAGCGTGCTGAGAAAGTTGGCGAAGCAATTGCTGCAGCTAAAAAAGGATTGACTGAAAAGTTTGGTGAAGGATACGAAATCTCAATCAAGCCTTTCTTCGACAATAACGCATACTACTACTTCGTATATCAAAAATTCAACGATATCCGTTTGGTAGGTACACCTCCAGAATCAATTGGTAAATACGGTGGAGATACTGACAACTGGATGTGGCCAAGACACACTGGTGACTTCTCTATGTTCCGTATCTACTCAGACAAAGATGGTAAACCAGCTCAGTTTGCAAAAGAGAACGTTCCTTACCAACCAAAACACCACTTGCCAATCTCATTGAATGGTGTGAAGAAGAATGACTACGCAATGGTATTGGGTTACCCAGGTTCTACTGACCGTTACCTTTCTTCATTTGGTGTAGCTCAAGGTATCGAAGTATTCAACCCTACTTTCGTAGACCTACGTGATGTTCGTTTGAAATCTTGGAAGCGTTTCATGGATGCTGATCCTAAAGTTCGCCTTCAGTATGCTTCTAAATATGCGAGTACTGCAAACTACTGGAAGTACTTTATCGGACAAACTAAAGGTTTGAAACGCCTAAACGTTTTAGAGAAAAAACAAGCGGAAGAAGCTGAATTCATGAATTGGGTAAATGCTTCTGAAGACCGTAAGAAATTATATGCAAATGCACTTAGCCTTATCGAAGAAGGTTACAACGCACAAGAAGAAGCTGTAAAAGCAAATCTTTACTTCTCACAAGGTCTTTGGGCTATCGAGACTGTAAAGTTTGCATACCAAGCGACAGCTGCTCTTGAAAAAATGGATGAAAAAGAAGCTATTGCTTCTCTAGAAGAAAGCGGTAAAGGGTTCTACAAAGATTTCGATAAAGAAAACGACAAAGCACTTGCTTTAGTGATGTTGAACAAAGTATACAAAGACCTTAAAGGTTCTAAATACGAAGCTCAATTCTTGAGCAGTATCAAAACTGATAGCACTGATTTCCCTGCCTATATAGATAGCTTGTATGCTACTTCAATCTTCTCTTCAGAGGCTAGCTTCAACAACTTCTTGGCTAACTATGACAAAGAAGCCTTGAACGCTGACCCTGTAGTTGAGTTGAAAAACAATGTATTGGGCTGGTACCTAAGCGTAGTTCGTCCTGCAATGGCTGGACCAAATGCTAAAATTGCTGAAGGTAACCGTCTTTACACAAAAGGTCGCTTGGAAATGAATGGTGGAATGAGTGGTCAAAACACTTACTACCCGAACGCCAACTTCACAATGCGTCTGACTTACGGTCAAGTATTGGATTACTTCCCTGGCGATGCTATGTTCTACAGCTACTACACAACTGATAAAGGTATCCTTCAAAAAGAAGACCCTACAAATCCTGAGTTTATCTTGAGACCAGAAATGAAAAAAGCCTTGGTTGAGAAAAACTTCGGAAAATATGCGGATCAAAACGGAGACCTTCGTGTATGTTTCATCACAAACAACGATATCACAGGTGGTAACTCAGGTTCTCCTGTAATCAACGGAAACGGTGAATTGATCGGTCTTGCTTTCGATGGTAACTGGGAAGCAATGAGTGGTGATATCGCTTTCGAACCAGAATTACAACGTTGTATCAATGTTGATATTCGTTACGTATTGTTCATCATTGACCAAGTATACGGAGCGAAAAACATCATTGAAGAATTGACTTTTGCTAAGGAAAAAGCTCCTAAAGGAAAGCCATTCGAAGCACTGATGCCTACAAAATACTAATAGTAATTTCTACAAAAGAATAATTAGTACAATTAACCCACTCATTTTTTATTTAAAATGAGTGGGTTCTTTTTTAACTATATAACCCACTCAAAATACAATATATAAATGAAGAACTTTCTAATATTCTTTCTTACAATCATCTCTTTAAGCTCAAGTTGTCATAAAGTCGAAAAGAAAGCTGGTATTTGGCTTTCTTTTGATGATCAAAGTATAGATCAATGGTATGATTTAAAAACACTACTTGATAGCAATAGTGTTAAAGCAACTTTTTTCATTAGTTATCCACATTATTTAACTCCACAAAAAATTCAAAAACTAAAGAATTTAGAAAAAGATGGTCATGAAATAGGCTTCCATGGGTATCACCACGAACTTTCTGAATACTATATAAAAGAGCACGGATATCTCGATTATATCGAAAAAGAAATAAATCAAGGATTGAAAATTATGCAATCACATGGTTTTCAATGTACTTCTTTTGCCTATCCATTTGGTGCAAAATATTGGTTTACTGATTTTATCTTAAGTCAAAAATTCGAATTTACTCGTGGGGTTACTTCACTTAACCAAGAAAAAGACCTTTCAAAAATGGAAGACATTTATTACAAATTCGATAATGATCGTTCACTTTCTGCTATTAGTTTCGATAACAATTCTGGTGTAAGTCTTCAAATGCTTGATATAGCTCTCCAAAGAGCATTAACACAAAACGAAGTTCTTATGCTATACGCTCACAAACCCACAAATACAGATCAAAAATCTTATACCTTTAACACAACGACTTTAAAATACATCATTGATAAAGCCAATACATATCAACTTATGTTTTATACAACTAAAGATTTTGATAAATAAGACATAATTTTTTTAGATATCATTTACTTTTAACTATTCTAATACCGTATATAAATATTCATTCTTAACTTAGTCACTAATTAGAATAATTATAAATAACAAACATGAGAAATAAATCAATTCTATTACTCTCGCTATTATTCAGCCTTAGTTTTCCTGCTTTAGCGCAAAAGCCTGCCTACACAATTTTCAATGCAAAAGGGAAAAAGGTTTCTTATAAGAAAATGATGAAAGGCTTATCTGATAAAGAATTAATCTTCTTCGGAGAGTACCATAACAATCCAATCGCACACTGGCTACAATTTGAAGTAACCTCTGAGCTGAGTAAAAAAAGAGAATTGATTTTGGGAGCTGAGATGTTTGAAGCTGACAATCAAGACGCATTAGATCAATATTTAGCAGGAAAAATTGACGCAAAAGGGCTTGATTCTTTGGCTAGGTTATGGAATAATTACAAGACTGATTATGCTCCTCTAGTCAATATTGCAAAGAAAGAAAAACATCCATTCATTGCCACTAACATTCCAAGAAGATATGCTCGCATTGTAAATTACAAAGACTTCGAAGGCTTGGATAGCTTAAATTCTGAGGAAAAAGCATGGATTGCACCACTACCAATTGTTTTTGACAGCGAACTGCCACAATACAAAAATATGCTAGAAATGATGGGCGGGCATGGCTCTGCTACAATGGTAAAGGCACAAGCCATCAAAGATGCTACTATGGCTCATTTCATTTTGAAAAATCATAAAGATGGTGCATTATTTATTCATTACAACGGAGCTTATCATTCTGACTTTTATGAAGGCATTCTTTGGTATGTAAAACAACAAAAGCCAGAAGTCAATGCAGCAACTATCACTACGGTTTCTCAAAAAGACTTGAAAAAGCTAGAAAAAGAACATTTAGGCAGAGCTGACTTTATTATTTGTGTAGATGAAAATATGACAACTACTTATTAATCAGAATGCTCTTTTTTCTGTTCGAAAGTTTAAAGAATGCTTTGCGAATTCTTCGAACAGAAGTCCCAAATAAAATTTGTACTCGTACTCACAAAACCTCACGATTTACACTAAAGTCAAATCGTGAGGTTTTCCTTTACAAGCATTACTAGCTATTCGTTCTTCTTAGCTATACTCCTACTTTTTCTTTTTGTACTTTTGTGTGATCGACTGAAAAATAAATCACAAGCATAGGAATGACGAACAACATTAGTTTTTCGAAAGAAGCTGAGAATATCATTGAGCTAATTCAAAATACAGATGAAAACTTATTTGTAACAGGGAAAGCAGGTACAGGTAAATCTACTCTACTAGAATATATAGCAAAGCAAGATCATAGTATTATCGTATTAGCTCCTACAGGAATTGCAGCCATCAATGTAAAAGGAGAAACTATACATTCGTTTTTCAGACTTAAGCCAGGTTACGAACTTGACGAAGCAAAGCATGTGACCATCAATGACCGCATAAGAGCTAGATATACCAAAATTCATACGGTTATCATTGATGAAATCTCTATGGTAAGAGCTGATTTACTTGACGCCATTGACATCTTTCTTCAACGAACTAGAAGAAGCACAAAACCATTTGGTGGGGTTCGCATGATCTTCTTTGGTGATTTATTCCAACTTCCACCTGTTCTACTTAATCAGCAGAAAGAAGAATTTTTAAGAAAATACAAGTCACCTTACTTCTTCTCTGCTCATACATTTATACAAAGAGACTTATTTTCTGAAGCTTTCAAACTCCGTAAATGTGAATTGAGAACAATTTACAGACAAAAAGACCCTGTCTTTACAAATCTACTGAATAGTGTTAGGGAAAATAGACTTGAAAATTCTCAACTTCAATTACTCAATCAGCAAGTACGAGTTAGTCCAACAACAGACAATCAATTCCAAATTAACTTGGTTTCTACAAATGCCATTGCCAAGAGTATAAACTTAGATAATCTTAAACTGATCAAGTCGGAAGAGAAAACCTTTACGGCTAATCACACAGGAAATATCGAGAACTTACAACCAAATGATCCTGAAGTCATTTTAAAAGTAGGAGCACAAGTCATGTTTCTAAATAATGACCCAAATAAAAGATGGGTGAATGGTACTGTAGGAAAAATCACTGCTTTTGGAGAAGGAATTGATGAAGAAACCAATCAACCTTATCCTTATGTAGCGGTAGAATTAGAAGATGGTCATACTGTAAAAGCAGCTCCATTTACATGGGAAATTTCCAAATACAGTTTTAAAGCTGGTAATTTTGAGCGAGAACAGATCGGAACCTATACACAAATACCTCTAAAGCTAGCATGGGCAATTACGATTCATAAAAGCCAAGGGAAAACTTTTAATAAGGTTAAGATAAACCTAGGAAGAGGTAGTTTCGCACACGGGCAAACCTATGTTGCTTTAAGTCGTTGTCGAACACTAGAAAATATAGCTCTCAGTCACCCAATAAAGCAATCAGATATTATTGTTGATCAAGACGTTCTTAACTTTATCAATTCATAAAAATAAAAACCTTCTAGTGTGAAACTAGGAGGTTTTTATTTGCTCTGAGCTCAAAAAATTACTCTCCATCTTTTTTAGGAGGTAATACATTTGCAAAAATCTTCAGTCGATACATCGATTCTGTCGCATTTGACATTACTGTAATAGTCTTATTCTGATAACCACTCTTTCCTCTAGAATTAAAAGTCACTTTAATATTTGCTTTCTCTCCTGGTTTAATAGCCTCTTTTGGCCACTCTGGAGCCGTACAACCACATGTCGTTTTCACATTTGACAAAAGTAAAGGTGCTGTACCTTGATTTTCGATCTCAAAAGTATGCGAAACCTTATCTCCTTGGTAGATATCACCAAAGTCATGAGTTGACGGCATTGCATAAATTTTCGGACCTTTTGAAGCTTCCTGCTCTTGTGCAAAAACCTGAGTAAATAGGCTTAAAGAGATAAAAATGGATAGGAATGTTATTATTTTTTTCATAGCTGAATATTACTTAAGTATTGATTCAAACTTCAATTTACGAATTGAAAATAGATATTTTATAGAAAATAAGTGTTAGGAAGAATGAGAGATCCTTTGGTAGTTATCTGATGAAAGAAACAAAGATTCAAACAAGAATACCCAAGGATTCAGCCCAAATTCTAAATTGAATACCATGAGGTATCCTACTATTTGTCTTCTTATTTTTCTACAACTCCTTGTCTTCTCTTCCAAGGCTCAAGAGGTCATTTCGCCCTCTGAATTTTTGGGATATCCTCTAGGGAGTCAATTTTCATTCCATCATCGTGTCATAGATTACTTCAATGAAGTTGCGAATAACTCTACAAGAGTACAATTGGAATATTATGGGAAAAGCATTGAAGGAAGACCACTTGTTGCTGCGATTATTTCTTCAGAAGAGAATTTGAAGAACATTGATAAAATTCGAGCAAACCACTTAAAAACCAAGAAATCAAAATCGGATAACAGTCAAAATTCTGATCTGCCAATCGTTTGGCTAAACTACAACATACATGGCAATGAAGCTTCTTGTACTGAAACTGCCATGGAAGTACTTTACCATTTAGCCTCACTCAAAGCTCCCATACAAGATCATTGGCTAGATAACATGATCGTGATTATCGATCCTTGTGCCAATCCTGACGGGAGAGAAAGATATACCAATGGTTTTAAACAAAAGCTAGGTCAAACAGCCAATCCAAATGCAGATTCTTGGGAACATCAAGAAGAATGGCCTTCTGCCAGATTTAATCATTACCTCTTTGACTTGAACCGTGATTGGCTTTGGCAAACTCAAATAGAGTCTCAACAACGAATAGCTTTATTCCAAAAGTGGCGTCCGCACGTACATGTTGACTTTCACGAAATGTACTACGAATCTCCTTATTTCTTTGGCCCTGCCGCAGAACCTATTCATGAACAAGTTACTGGTTGGCAAAGGGAGTTTCATTATATAGTCAGTGAAAACAATCAGAGATATTTCGATAAAAACAATTGGGCATATTTTTCAGAAGACTTATTTGACCTTCTATATCCAAGCTATGGCGATACATGGCCTCTATTCAATGGCAGTATTGGCTTTACGTATGAGCAAGGCGGACACGGAAAAGCAGGATTGGTCATCAAGAAAAACAATGGAGAATTACTAACACTCAAACAACGTATTACACATCACTTTACCACAAGTATTGCAACTCTTGAAGTTGTAAGTCAACAAAAAGAAAAGCTATTAGAAGAATACACAGCATATTTTGAGCAAAAAAGTGAAGACGTTTACAAAAACTATATTCTCAAAACCAACGGTCAAGAAGACCATGTCAAAGCACTTTTGAAGCTTCTTGATAAGCAAGAAATTGAATATCACTATGCGAGTGAGCAGAAAAAAATAAAAGGCTTCAGCTACGCATTTCAAGAAGATTTCCCATATGATTTACAAAAGGGGGATGTTGTAGTTCCCGTAAAACAAACGTTAGGGAAATTGGTCACTGTCCTTTTTGAACCTCAGACAGTCCTCACTGACTCGATGACCTATGACCTAACAGCTTGGGCGCTTCCTTTTGTTTATGGAATAGAAGCTTATGCTACCAAAGAAAATATTAAAACCAATTCGGATACTCCTTTTCATAAGGTAAAACCTTCTGATATAAAAGACAGTGAAGCTTATCTTTTACCATGGCAAAGTATAGAGGACGCTTCTTTCCTACAGGAATTATTCAAGTATCAGCTTAAAGTAAGGTACGTCGATCAAGCCTTTGTGACAAAGAATAATAGACGAGTTGATAATGGTACATTAATCTTTCTAAAAGAGGACAACCTACAACAAGCAGATAAATTCTATTCCTTGCTTAAATATCATGCTGCAAAAAGAGGAAGACAACTAATTCATATCACTAAGAAAGATATGCCAAAGAAAAAATTTCCTCTAGTACAAAAGCCCAATCCACTCATTATTATAAATGATAAAATCCAAGCTACTGCACTAGGCGAAGTTTGGCACTTCATGGAACAAACTCTCGGAGTTACTCCGACTATTATTCAAGAAAAACAATTGAGTATTCTCGATAGCCATAAATATAGTTGTATAATTCTGGTCAACGGACTGTACGATACTGCTACCATAGAGAAATGCTTAAGGCTTATTCGTCAAGACGGAAAAAAAGTCATTGCCTTACAAAAAGCTATGCAACAATTTGCCGAAGTAAAGGAAACTGCACTGGCAAAATCGATCAGGGATGTTTCTTCTGAAAATAGCATTACCAAAGTTCAAGTGTTTTACCAAAACAGATCTTCGATCTCTGAAAATGTAGCAGGAAGTATCTTTGCTGCACAAATTGATTCTGATCAACCTGTGGGTTACGGATACACTCGTCCTTTGTACTTACTCAAAAAATCTAATGACATCTATCCATTATTAAATGGAGCAGACAATGTCGCATCTTTCGGAAATTACCCATACATGAGCGGGTTTGCAGGTCATCTATTCAAAGACCGTATTCGAAATACACTTAGCATTGGTTCAGAAAAACTCGGGAAAGGCAAGCTTATTTACTTTGTAGATTCTCCAATATTCAGAGCTTGTTGGTACGGAGGGATGCTCAGTTTTGCTAACGCAATCTATTTTGAATAGGCAAACCCTATCACTTACATAGAATATATTTTCTACGCTACTTAATCTATTATATATGAGTAATCATCACAACTTACCTTCTGATGACGCTTCAGATAAAAAAGAGAATAAACATAAAGACTGGAATCAGGTCAAGGGTTCTAACTCTTGGATGATATTCAAAGTCATGTCTGAATTTGTAGAAGGATTTGAAAAACTTACCAAAATAGGTCCTTGTGTTACTTTGTTTGGTTCGGCACGTACACCACAAGACCATCAGTATTATAAATTGGCAGAAGATATTGCTTACAAACTCGTTTCACAGGGCTATGGTGTCATTACGGGTGGTGGACCTGGAATAATGGAAGCCGCAAACCGCGGAGCGAATAAAGGCAAAGGAACATCAGTAGGTTTAAATATTATGCTTCCTTTTGAACAAGGAGCCAATCAATATATAGATCAAGACAAACTGCTAACCTTTGATTTTTTCTTTGTCAGAAAAGTAATGTTCGTCAAATATGCTCAAGGATTTATCGTAATGCCTGGAGGTTTAGGTACCCTCGATGAACTTTTTGAGGCTTATACCCTCATTCAGACTAAAAAAATTGACCGTTTCCCAATCGTGCTTGTTGGTTCATCTTTTTGGAAAGGGCTTATAGATTGGATAAAAGAAACACTTTTAGAAAAGGAAAAAAATATAAGTCCAGAAGATTTGAACCTCATAAGTATAGTTGATACCGCAGATGAAGCGGTAAAAGTGATTGACGAATTCTATGCTAGATACCTACTATCTCCGAACTTCTAATTGACAACAACATACAAAACGTAAAAATCAGTCATACTGATTTTTACGTTTTGATAAAATATTTATTCCTTCACGACCTCTACCCCTTTCCAAAAAGCTACATAGTTTTTAATATTCTTAGCCAACTCGCTTGGCTCTGGATAATACCAAGCTGCATCTTTATTTATTTTCCCATCTACCACCACATCAAAATAAGATGCTTGCCCCTTCCAAGGACAGGTAGAATGGGTCGAATTATCTTGAAAAAACTCTTTGTTCAAAGACTCAGGAGGGAAGTAGTGATTGTTCTCAATTATGATGGTTTTGTCACTTTCAGCTAATAATTTACTGTTCCAATACGCTTTCATTTGGAAATATTTTGTTTTTAAGATTTTTTAAACATATGTGTAAAATTTACACAACACCTTTTTAACTACCTAAAAACAAGCTTGTTATAAAAAAAGCTTACTAATATCGTTCAAAAGCGTGACGATAATATCCATTAAAGTTGACAAAGTTCATCTTTAAAAAATGAGACATTCCTTAACTAGTGCAAATAAATCATCCACTACTGGTGTTATGATGATTGATAGCATATAGATTCTATTAACACAACATCAAAAACTCTGTCTTTTAAAAAGATGAACAAAAAGGAAAGTAAGACTACACTTGAGATCATTAAGGAAAAGGTTGGTAAACCTTATGACGACCTCACCTTCTTATTAACTTGTTTAAAAGAAGTTTTAGAAGAAAATGGCGAAAAAGAGTTAGCTAACCAAGTGCCTTGGGTTAATGCTAATCCTTCATCTCAAGTTCTCGACGAACGTTTAATTCAATTATTCTCTTTGTGCTTCCAGTTACTGAACACTGTTGAAGAAAATGGCGAAGTACAAAACCGTAGAAAATCTGAATCCAAAAATGGATTGACTACAGAAGGTCTATGGGGAGCAAGATTGAAAAATCTAAAAGACGCAGGCTATTCTGAAAAAGAAATTGCTGAACACTTAAAAAATATCACAATTGAGCCTGTTTTAACAGCTCACCCTACAGAGGCGAAGCGTACTACTGTCTTGGAGCATAATCGTAATATGTATCTGATGATGGTAAAACGTGAAAACCAAATGTACAGCACGTACGAGCAAAATCAGATCAAAAAAGAGATCAAGACTATGCTTGATACCTTATGGCAAACAGGTGAAATCTTCATCGAAAAGCCAAAAGTATCTGATGAGCTTCGTAATATCCTTTACTACTTAACAAATATCTTCCCTACGGCTCTTCCGCTATTGGATATCCGTTTGGCTCAAGCTTGGGAAGATGCTGGTTTCGATAAAAAACTAATTGAAAAAGTTACAGACCGTCCTAAAATCTCATTTGGTGACTGGGTAGGTGGTGACCGCGATGGTAACCCATTTGTAACTGATACAGTAACAAAACATACTCTTTCAGAGCTTAGATTGAACGCGATTATCCATATCCGTGAGTCTATGCTTGAGCTTATCAAACGTTTGAGTTATTCGAAAGAATACACTGAAATGCCTAAGAAATTCATTGACCGTATCAATGAGATGCGTACAGAATTAGGTAGTCAAGCTGATAAAGCTCTTGAAAGAAACAGAGGTGAAGCTTACAGACAATTCTTAGGACTATGTCTTTTGAAACTTCCTATCAAGATTGATAACCACAATATCGAGCTTGCGGAGTCTGATACTTCATACTTCTACTCAAAAGATCTTTTGAACGACTTGAACTTGCTTCAAGATGTTCTTATCGAGAAAGGTGCTAGAAACGGAGCATTAGTTTATGTAAACAATACAATCCGTGTTGTTGATACTTTCGGTTTCCACCTTGCAAAACTTGATATTCGTCAAAACTCATCTTTCCACGACAAAGCAATCACTCAATTGATGAATGCTGCAGGTATCGAAGGTAACTTCGAGGAGTGGAACGAAGAGAAAAGACTTGTATTCTTGAACAACGAGCTTCAGTCTAACCGTCCATTCTCTTACAAAGGTGCTCCTCTTGAAAAAGAAGCGCAAACAGTAAAAGAGTGCTACGAAGTAATCGCTGATCAAGTAAACAAATACGGGTTGAACGGTATTGGTGCACTTATCGTAAGTATGACTCGTAGTGTATCTGACCTTCTTGCAGTATTCGTTCTTTGTAGAGAAGTTGGATTAACTGTTCAGACAGAAGAAGGACTTGTATGTAAATTACCAGTAGTTCCATTATTTGAAACTATCGAAGATTTACAACAATCTCCTCAGATCATGGAGAACTTCCTAGATCACCCACTTACTAAGCGTAGTCTTGAGTACCAACGTAAAGTGAACGAGTGGACCAAACCTCGTCAAATGATTATGGTTGGTTATTCTGACTCTAACAAAGATGGTGGTGTTATCGCGTCTCAATGGTCACTATTCCACTCTCAAGACAGATTGTCTACCGTAGCCAAAAACAGAGGCTTACACATGACATTCTTCCATGGTAAGGGTGGTTCTATTAGCCGTGGTGCAGGACCAACTCACATGTTCCTTGAGTCTCTTCCTCCATCATCTGTAAACGGTTATATGCGTTTGACAGAGCAAGGAGAAAGTATCGAGCAAAAATACTCGAACAAGATGACTGCTTGTTACAACCTTGAGCTTCTTGCAGCTGGTTCTGCTGAGGTGACAATCAAAGGTGATAACGACAAAGAGAACATCTACCCTTATACGAAAACGTTCTCTTGGATGGCAGAAGAAAGTAAGAAAACTTACGTAGAACTTCTGAACCACCCTAACTTCATCAAGTACTTTGCTGAAGCAACTCCTATTGATGCAATTGAGTCAAGTAGAATTGGTTCAAGACCAGCTCGTCGTACTGGTAAACGTACACTAGGTGACTTGAGAGCTATTCCTTGGGTATTTAGCTGGAGTCAATCTCGTTGTAACCTTACATCTTGGTACGGTGTAGGTAGCACGCTAGAGAAATTGAAGAAAGAATTCCCATCAGAATTCAAAGCGATCAAAGATGGTGTGAAGAAAGATCCACTTTTGAAATATGTTTTCAATAACATCGACACTAGTTTGGAAGCTACAGATGAAGACATCATGAAAGCTTACTCTGAACTAGTAGAAGATGCTAAAGTGAAATCTTCAATCTTCAAATTGCTTTCTGCTGAGTTGAAGAAAACAAGAACAATGTTGAAAGAACTTCTTGTTGATTCATTCGAAGCTCGTAACCCTGAGTCTTTCTACACAAACAAGTTGAGAAAAGAGACTCTAGATCAAATTCACTACAAACAAATTGATTTGTTGAAGAAGTGGAGAGCTATGAAAGTGAAAGGAGATAGCCAAAAAGAGGAAGAGCAAATGCTATTCTATCTATTAGGTTCTATCAATGCGATTGCAACAGCACTTCGCACAACTGGTTGATACTTAACAAATAAGTATAAATATAAACCTAAGCCGCTTTGGCTTAGGTTTTTTTTATACTTAATTCTAATAATTTAGACTGTTAATATTATCATACTTTTTCTTTATTTAATTATATTTGAGGGAAAACAAAGTGTACACATAGAGAGGGTATATACATTTTGTGACACTTACTACTTCATCATTTTTAGAAATCTCAATATGCCTAATTCAAATAAGGTTCTACAAACGTATGACCTATCTAATCAGTTTGAATCTGATCAAGAACTAAAGAAAGCGGGCTTGCTAGATAACTCTCTTTTATCTTTAGGAGGGGCAAGTTCTCTGCACATTTTATTCTTTTACCTAACAAAAAACACTACTGGGGCAATTATCACGGCATCTTTTGCTGTAACGATGTTTTGCATTTTACTTCTTTCGAAAAGAGGACTTATACCTTTTCGAATGCTTAAAACATTGTACCCACTACTTTTACACCTACTTGTAATGAGTATCATTGTCATTACGGGAGGACTGGCTTCACCTTTCATCATTTGGTACGGAATTGTCTTTAGTGTTTCCTATTTCTATGGCAGTCTCAGAAAAGGAGTAATGTGGGTAATTATTGGACTTATACATATCTCTGCCATAGGGTTAATCGATTTCTTAGATGTATGGGAAATGAAAAACTATGGGCTAGCTCGTTATTACACAATCACGAATTACTACTCTGCTTTCCTTATGCTTTTATACCTAGGAAAAGCCTTTTATCAATACGAACAATGGCACATCAATAGTCAGCTAGAATTGACGGATTTAAATGATGAGGTTATTGCCCAAAACGAAGAACTACAACAGCATAAGGAGGAAATTCAGACCCAAAATGAGCGCCTTGAAAAATCACAGACTACGCTAATTTCAAGTTTGAATTATGGACGAAAAATTCAATCGACTTTACTGAACTTTCAGTTTAATTTAAAAAATAGTTTCGATGAGTCTTTTGTATTCCAACGCCCTAGAGATATTGTAAGTGGAGACTTTTACTGGTGTAAGGAAATTGACAATAAAGTAATCGTAGTAGTTGCTGACTGTACAGGACATGGTATTCCATCAGCATTCTTGACCATAATAGGTGCTACAAATCTCAACCAAACAGTAACGGGTTTTGGACTTACAGATCCTTCTAAGGTTTTAAAATCATTGGATAATATGATTATTCAAGATTTAAACCAAGACAGAGATGAAGGTATGGATATGGGTATTATAGTGCTTGACAAAACTAATGGCAATGTCACTTATAGTGGAGCAAACACTCCTCTTTACCTTATAAGAAACTCAGAAATTGAACAAATAAAAGGTACGAGAGCACCTCTTGGTGATACAAAAATTAAGGATAAGTCTTTTGAGAATATAAAAATCCAACTTCAGAAAGGAGATCAACTCTACCTTGCATCGGATGGATTCCAAGATCAATTTGGAGGCCCTAATGATCGAAAATATCTGAAAAAACGATTTAGAGAAATGCTATTAAAATATAGTGATCTTCCAATGAATCGTCAGAAAATGAAAATAGAACAAGAATTTACTCAGTGGAAAAATACTCAAAAACAAACTGACGATATTCTAGTTCTTGGTATTAAATATTAAATAGCTAACAACAGACTTACAGGGAGTTATAAAACACAAGAGTCTCTGACACTCACAATAAAATTTAATAATTCAAATATTTTTAAAATTTCATTGTCTATATAGCTCTACGAGTTGTCTATAAAGTAGGAGAAAGATAAATACAATAGTGTGATGACATTCAGATTAAAAAAAAATAAGCAATTGCCTCTTTCATTTGAGAATGCACAGAGAGCAAAAACATACAATGTAAACTTCGAAGACGTGGTAAAAAAAGTTGAATCTTTCATTGAAGAGGAATCAACTAGAAATAGCCAAGAGCTTAAGAAGAAGTTTGCATCTTACTGCTAAGAAGAGAATAACCGTTTATGAGAAAAACAAAACAAAAGCCTTTAGACAACTCCAATCCTAACAAATGTCTAAGGCTTTTTTCTACTTGAAAATTACAAAGCACTAAAAAATTAAAGCACCAAGAATATTCTTGGTGCTTTTTTATTTATGATCAATTCGAAAATCCTATTTTATGCTTCAGCCTCTTCTATAACTACGGTCTCCCCTAGTTCTTCTTCAGAAAAACGCATACCTACTACCAAGATATCATCCGTTTGAACAGACTGTCTTTCCATCCATTCCATCAAGTTACGACGAAGCATTGTACGTTGCTTGTCCATTGGTTTAGATGAGTTATCAATCAATAATTGCTTGAAGTTTTTCATCATAAACTTACGACCATCTTCACCACCAAACTGATCGGCGTAACCATCTGAGAACATGTAATAGTTCGCTTCAGGATCAATAGTCAATGTATGTTTTGTAAAGCTTTTACCTTCATGATATTTCTGAAGACCACCAATAGGCATTTTATCACCTTTGATTACTTCTAGCTCACCATTCTTAATGATGAATAAAGGATTTTTCGCTCCTGCAAACTCAAGTGTGCTTTCTTTTTTATTGATCACACAAAGCGTCATATCCATACCATCTCGGCTTTGGCTATCAGCATCATTCTGATTCAAACGCTCATTGACTTCTTTATTCAGCATGTCCAAAACAAGCTCAGGAGATTCAATACCTCGAATATTGATTGTTTCATTCAACAGGTCATTACCAATTACGGACATGAATGCACCTGGAACCCCGTGACCTGTACAGTCAACCGTAGCCATAAAGATTTTATCACCACGCTCACTAAACCACAAGAAGTCTCCGCTTACAATATCTTTTGGTTTAAAGAATACAAAAGATTCATTAATCAACTTCTTCACCATAATACGGTTTGGCAATACCGCATTTTGGATACGTTTTGCATACTTGATACTTGATGTTACTTTCTGAGAAGTAGCATGTAGTTCATCTTTCTGACGTTCAATTTTCTCATATGACTCTGCATTCACAATTGCTGTTGCTGCGTAAATTGCCATATTTCGAAGAATGTCTAGGTGATAACTGTTATAAGCATTCGGATTGAAACTTTGTACAGTCATTACACCAATAATCTTATCCTTTGTTTCTAGAGGTAAATAGATCAAAGATTGTGTATCTCTACCTTGAACAGGTTTTGCTGCTGTCTCAATGTAATTATGATACTCCTCAATATGATTATTCATAAACACCTCTTTTCTGTTCTTCACAGACCAAACAGAATAGCGTAACATATCATTGAGATCATGATAGAAGAATGGAAGCTCCGTTCCATTTTCCATTGCACCATTGAAATCAATTCTATTTTTGACAGGGTTTAAGATACCAATACCGAAAGCCGATACATCCATGATTTCTTGAAGCTTGTCATATACTGTTCGGATAATCGCTGAAGTAGAAAGTGTCGTCGAAATTGTAAGACCAATTGTTGAAAGCATCTTTACATCACTAAATGATCTTTCTACACGGTCTCTTTGCGCTTCGATTTCCTCTTTTTGGTTCAGGATTTCCGAAGTACGCTCCATTACAATTTCCTCCAAGCTTTCATAAACAAGGGCGTTATCTAGGGCAATACCAACGTACATACTCATTGTACGGATGATATTGATCTCTTTTTCTGAAAACGCATTCGTTCTAAAATCTTGTACCGTGATTACCCCTACAACTCCTTCTTTACCTCTTAGAGGAATAAAGATAGCTGATGATGGTATCTCACTCTCGTCTCTGTTTGGAAGGGTCGCTTCTGGGAGATAACGATTCAATTCTTCTTCCAAGTCACGAATGACAATCTCCTTACCTTCTGAGAATGCAAGTACCGACAAACGATCCTTTTTAGAAATATCATAATAGAATGGAGATACTCGCTTACCGTTTTCAAAAGTAATTGGAACATCAATACGATTGTGCTTTTCATTGTAAATACCCAATGAGAACAATGGCATTTTAATGAGATGACTAAGGTGTTTATAAACCGTCTCTACAATCGTTTCAATAGAAAGGTGAGAAGTAATATCCTGTCCAATTTCACCAAGCTGCTTGATGGTATTGTAAGCATCTTCCAATTCCTTTCTATAATCCTCATTCTTTTGTGTCTGAATATCAAGAAGAGAAGCATTTTCCAAGGCTATTCCTACGAACTTAGAAAGAACCTTAAGCATTTCAACATCTCTTGCCGAATATGCATTCTTCTCGACACTCTGCGTTGTGATTACTCCAATCTTACGATTTCTGTAAGTAATCGGAATATAAATAATAGATTGAGCTGACTGCCCAACCACAGGTGTTATCTTTTCTTGATTTGGTAGATAATAGTTAAGTTCTTCTGCAATATCTCCAATCAGAATTTCTTGTTGTTTCTTCCAACAAAGAACTGCCAATTGGTTTTCATCATCTAATGAAACCGCATTGTGAGGAAGTACCTCACCTTGTTCAATTGTTGAAGGAAACTCAATTGTATTTTTGCTCTCATCAACGAGTCCAATATCAAAAATATTGGCATCCATCAATGAGTTCACCTTATTATAAGAGGTACGAGTCAACATCTCCATTGACTCACAGTTGATAATATCTTCACCAAGAGAGGCGAACAATTTGAATTGTTCTTCTATTGCTTTAGCCTCTTGCTCTTCACCTGTTTTTACTTCTTTTTTCTTAGGAATGTAAACTGGATTATTGAAACTCGCAGTCTCACTATCCCTTAAGCTTTCATTGATCAGAACATTTTGTAGAGTAATAGCGATCTGAGGAGACAGCATTTCAAGCAATGCAAATTCTTCATCAGCTATTGGCGTTTTCTGACTGTTCTCTACATAAATATATCCTACATTAAGATGCTCGTTTGTCAGAGGAAGACAACCTACCGTATGAGGTTTTTTCAACTTGATATACGGGTCATTACTGAAATGAACAGTAAGCTGTGTCTTTGTCAATAAGACTGGACGAGGTTTACGGTGCAACTGAGAAATAATACTCAATGGCAGATCATCTGGCAATGCAGGAAAAGAACGCTCCATAAGTACTGGCAACTCATCTTTATTCTGATAAGCTTGAATCAGAAAATGGTCACCAGAGCGAGTGATCAATTTAATTTTCTCAATGTTAGTGTGAGACAGTATGTTTCCTAAAACAGACTTAGTAAGTCCTTCTAGAGATACTTCCCTCGAAAACTGCTGATATAGCTTGAGTACATCATTTAGTTGCCCGTTCTTCATCTATTTATAGTTTATCTAATGGTTCTAGCCTTTGTAAAAAATACCTTCTCTTACTTAGTACCTAACGTTAAGAGACTTTAAAATAGTGTAATAATGATATTGAATATATGAAGAATTCAAAAAGATAAAAAGATGAAACCCAATTAGCTTACGAAATAATTTCACCTAAATAAGTGATAATCACAGAAAAACACATTTAATTTAATGTAATACAATTTTAAAATAAACATAAACGTATTCGGTAAAACACCTTAACACAACCTAATTACGCACTGAAAATCAACAATGTGTAATTAAATATTTGAGAATAATCAAACTAAAAAACATCGTATTTACTCTCAAAAAGAATAAATTTTCACTCAAAAAAAGTATAAATATAAAATAGTAAGTTTTATTGTCGACTACATAATGTTAGGAGATGTTTCAATGAAATATTCTGTTATTTTTTTAGTCTACTCACCATAAAAAAGTGTTTTAGGGGAAATAAAATCACTACAAAAAAGAAACTCCCCTATCCTAATAAATAAGAATAGAGGAGTTAAAATTTATATCAAATATATCTTTTAATAACTGTTTTCATCTAGTTGTGTCTTACCTCTAAATACCCAATAAATTGCAATGGTATAAGACAACACAAAAGGAATTCCGACTAATGCGATATAGAACATGGTCTTCAGAGTCTTTTGAGATGACGAAGCATTGTAAATATCCAAACTATAAGTCGGATCAAATGTAGATACAATCATATTTGGGAAAATCCCTAGTGCAAATAGACCTACCATCGCTCCAATAGATAAAGCTGAAGAAATAAAACCTTGATGCTCTAGACCTTTCACCAAACAACGATGGATGTTCAATACTGCAAGCCCATTAAGAATCACAATAATCCAAGCTGTTATTGAAACGAATGTATCGTAATGATCGATCAGTTCATGTCTACCTCCTATATAATTGATTTTCCCAAATGAAAAGTTTGCAATCATTTCTGGATGTAGAAACAGTGTATAGCCTGTCACAATGATATAGAAAATGATAAAAATCCAGTAGACTTTCATAGCCCATTGTTTCACTTGTTTTTGAAGTTCTCCCTCTGTCTTAATGATCAGATAAAGCGATCCATGTAAAGTGAATACAGTCAAGACAAAGAAACCAATCATAAGTGCATAAGGATTTAATAGCTCCATAAGCGTACCCTGATATTCTTTATCTGCACCTATATTTATACCTGTAACGGCATTACCGATAGTAACACCAAAAAGTGTAGCTGCAATTGCCGAACTGATTGAAAATGCAGCATCCCAAAATTGACGCCAGCGTCTGTGCGGTTCTTTAGACCTAAATTCCATGGCTACAGCCCGAAAAATTAGAGCTGCCAAAAGAAGCATAAAAGGAATATAAAAACCAGAAAAGGCAGTAGCATAGACATGTGGAAAAGCCGCAAATACAGCACCACCAGCCGTAATAAGCCAAACCTCATTACCATCCCAAACAGGGCCTATACTATTCATCACAATGCGTCGGTTATGATCTCCTTTGGCTAAAAGGTGCAATGCTCCAACTCCCAAGTCAAACCCATCAAGTATGGCGTATCCAATAAGTAAAACACCAACTAAAATGTACCAAATTACATTATAATCCATTTGCCGAATTGTTTTTGTCTTAAAATAATACCGTCTAGCTTCTTACTCTTCATCTTTATCTTCAAACATGTCCAATCTTTCTTTTCTGTGCGAGTAACTTGTTACCGCATCTTCTGGTCCATGTTTAATTTCTTTATCTAGGATGTATATCCATGCAAAAAACAAGAGAAGGTAAATACAGAAAAACATGATAAGAGAGAATAAAACCTCTTCTGCTTTTACTGCTTTTGAGAGTGCATCACTTGTACGCAAAATATCTTGTACAATCCAAGGCTGTCGCCCTGCTTCTGCCGAAACCCAACCAGCTTGGTTAGCGATTACAGGTAATGGCACCGAGAAAATCAGAATATAAATGAGCCATTTCTTTTCATGTAAATTCTTACGTTTCAGTGCTAGAATAGAAAAAGCTGTAAGTGCGATGAACAACATTCCTAGCCCCACCATAATGTGGTAGGTCTGAAAAACGAGATTGACATTGGGCCAATCTTCTTTCGGAAATTCTTTTAAGCCAGGTACTTTATGATCAAAATCAAAAGCGATCAAGAAACTAAGCATTCCTGGTATCTCAATTCCGTATGTTTTTTCAGTTTCAGGATCCGTCCAACCAATCACATACATTGATGCATGATCCGTTGATTCATACAATCCTTCATAAGCTGCTAGTTTAGCAGGTTGATATTCTGCTACCACATTTGCATGCTCATGCCCAAGAACGGGTTGAAGAAGTGAAGCCACTAGCGCTACACCCAATGCTATTTTTATAGATTTATATGCTAGATCTAAATGACGATTTTTAATGATGTAATAAGCAGAAATACTTATGACTAGGAATGCTCCCTGTACAAATGCACCATTTACGGTATGAGCAAAACGAATAAGGGATGAAGGGTTGAAAACCATTGCCCAGAAATCTGTAATCTCAGCTCTTGCTTCAAGTCCTGTACCTACAATTTCGTAAGCTGTAGGTGTTTGCATCCATGAGTTAGCTACTACAATCCAGAAAGCTGACATAGTAGAACCAAGCGCCACCATACATGTTGAAAAGAAGTGAGTTCGCTTAGAAACCCTATTCCATCCGAACAGCAGAACTGCCAAAAATCCTGATTCTAAGAAAAAGGCAAAGATACCTTCTGCTGCTAGTGGCGACCCAAAAATATCACCTACATACCTTGAATATGTAGCCCAGTTTGTTCCAAACTCAAATTCCATCACAATACCTGTGGCCACACCAATAGAGAAAGTTGTCGCAAAGATTTTTGTCCAAAATCTCGCCATATTTTCATACACTTTCTCATCAGTTTTCAGATACATTCCTTCACAAATCACCATAATTAAACCCAAACCAATACTAAATGGTGGGTAGATATAATGGAACATGATTGTGAAGGCAAATTGGATTCGGGAAAGTATTTCTACATCCATTTCAAAAAAGGTTAAATGTTAATTTAATTGGAGTTGAGTTTATACGTTTTCTATAAGTTCTTGAAGTTTCTTAAGTACTTCTTTGGACTGGAATATGAGTTCATTAGGATATGTAGGAAGTTGTATCTCATGTTTAGTTTGTTCGTTTATTACTAAAAGATGTTGTCCATTTGTGGCTACCAACTCTTTCCATAAGAATTTGAGTTCATTGAAACTCGTCCCCTCAGAAGGATTGATTACAACCCACACGTTCTTTTCCGACCTTAGAATTTCCTTGACATGCTGGAGTAAAAGATCATCAGAGAAATTGTCAACATCCAATACTGTTAATTGAGGAAAATTCTCTTTTAAAGACTTCACCAACTCAGACCCAAATACCATTTCATTCTCTTTCAATAAATGGATATGAAGTAGAAGATCAGGTTTTAGAATCGAAATCGGTGATACCTTCTTCTGAGAAGTCCTCTTGGATACGAAATTGTATTTCGATTTCATGTGAATAACATTTTTACAATAAATATATCCCACGAACCATATGATAAAGGCTAAGTATCTTAAAGATTCTTTTTATCATACAATTCGATGTGGTGCTGAGAATAATTGCGCAAATCTCTAAATTTATTCTCATTTTAATCGTACACATTTAAATTATTGTAAGATCTTTATTTTTTATTGTCCATTTCTTAGACTTAATTGTCTTTTCATAGAATGATTGAAGGAAGTTTTTCAACAGACAACTTTTAATAATTCACTCAATCATCTACGTCTGTAATAAGCAATGTTCTTTCTGCATAAAAATCAGTGAAGTTCTGTCTAATATTGTCTCTGTTACAGATCAAAGTGGGGATGGAATAATCATAATGAATATCGAAATAATTACTAGCAAATTGAAATGAAGTCTTTTTTCTTAAAAAGAATAGGGTATTTCTTATTACTAATACAACTAGCTGGGTGTGGCGAGTTGCTCTTTGAGAGTGATGAACTGATTAGCCATCAAGGTTGTGCTACCGGAGATGAATTTCCGAGTAGTGAGTTTGAATCAAAAGAATTAAATCTTTTTGACCAAATCAATGCATTGAGAGCATCTGAAGGTTTGGCTACATTTACTTGGGATGAAGGACTTGTACGTTCGGCAAGGTATCATGCACAAGACATGGCGAAAGATGATTATTTCAATGTGGATACTTATGACCGCGTTGATGGACAATTAGAATTGCAATGTACCCTCTCCGAAAGAATTGTGCGTTTCAACCAAAACGCAAAGGGTGAAAATATAGCTTTTCTTTTAAGCTCTCCTACAGAAGTCATTCAAACATGGTTAGACGAGGAAGGCTTTCGCGAAAATCTTTTATCACCAGTTTACCAAGCTGTAGGTATCGGGTATTACTCGGTCACTCATCAGTCTAAAGAGATTCAATATTGGGTTATGGATGTTGGTATCCGATAGCCAAAAGTTTATAAATGATATTTATTGACCTTCCTAATTCTTATTAGGGAGGTTTTTTTTGTGAATGTGTGTGAACTATTTAGAAACAATAGTATCCAAAGCCGTTTTTATTTGTGAACAGACTAAATAGAGCAAACACCACATTTGTATTTCATACAGAAATCATAGTTAGAAACAGTAAAACGAATTAAAATGATAGCAGTAATTCAACGAGTTAGTGAAGCAAGTGTGCGTATAGAAGGTAGTGTGAAAGGACAAATCAATCAAGGTTTTATGATTCTTCTTGGTATTGGTCACGACGATACTGAAGAAGATATTGATTGGTTAACCAAGAAAATCACCAACCTACGTATTTTTCAAGATGATGCAGGAAAAATGAATTGCTCACTTATTGATATTTCTGGAGAAATATTACTAATCAGTCAGTTCACGCTTCATGCTAGTACCAAAAAAGGTAACAGACCATCTTTCATAGAGGCTGCAAAACCAGAAATTGCAATTCCTCTTTATGAACAGATGATCAAAACTCTTGAAGCAAAACTGGGCAAATCCATTCAAACAGGTGAGTTTGGAGCTGATATGAAAGTTTCACTTGTGAATGATGGCCCTGTGACCATTACGATTGACACAAAAAACAAAAAATAACTACGAACCCACTCCAACGCTTTATGGATGAAGCGTGTCTATATCAGTGACTAAGGGGAAGATGAATCATTATGACAGATATGCAAGTAAGCAATGGCTACACCGAAGAGCAGATTCTGGAAGGCTGTAAAAATAACAGCCGAAAATTTCAGAAAGCACTTTACGATTTGTACTCGGCCCGACTTATGGCCGTAGCCGCTCGTTATGCTCATACAGATGAAGATGCTCATGATATCTTACAAGAAGCTTTTATTAAAATCTTCAAAAAGATAGATACTTTCAGAGCAGAGTCACATCTATATGCTTGGATGAAACGTATCGTTGTCAATACAGCGTTAAACTTTCATAGGAGCAAGCTGTATACACAGCCAATGGTAGACGTGAACGAAATGTATGATCTTGCTGAGAAGGAGTATACCATTAGTCATTTCAGTTATAATGAGTTGAAGGATATGCTTCAAAGTTTACCCGATGGTTGTAGAATGGTTTTTAACCTCTATGCCATTGAAGGATATAAGCATAAAGAAATTTCTTCTATGTTGGACATTAGTGAAGGCACTTCAAAGTCTCAGTATGCGAGAGCAAAGAAGTTGTTACAGGAGTTGATTGAAAAGGCGAATCGTAGTTATGAATACAGCCAAAGATAATTTCGGAAAAATATGGAAAGAGGCATGTGAAAATGCCAAACTTCCTCCCGATGAGTCTTTGTGGAATCTCGTACTTGATCGTTTATCTAATAGTAAATGGCAAAAAGCACTTGAGGAAGGAAAGATTCCTCCAAATCAGGAGCTATGGAAAGAAATCACACATCAACTAGAAGCCATCAAATGGCAAAAGACAGTTGAAGAAGCTGACCTTAAACCCAAAAAGGATTTATGGGATAGCATCAGTGATGAATTGGATGCCTCTGAATGGAGTGAAAAACTTGAGGGAGAGAATAAAATCCCTAAAAAGGATTTGTGGACTAGCATCAGTAACGAACTTGACGCATCCGAATGGAGCGAGAAGTTTGAAGATGAGCAATTACAGCCTAAAGATGGAATGTGGGCAGCTATTTCCGATGACTTGGAAACTTCTGAATGGTCTGAAAAACTTGAAAATGAAGAGTTACAACCAGATTCTTCACTTTGGAATAAAATCGAATCAGAATTACCTCAGGAGTCAAAATCAAAGGTAGTTGTATTCCCATGGTGGAAAAGTATGGCTGCCGCTGTAACCTTGATTGCAGTTGGTACAATAGGCGTGCGCTCTTTAACAGGAGATAAAATAGAACCTGCTATTTCTACACAAGAAGTTGTAAAAGAAAATCATCATCATCAGATTGTAGAACCTATGTCTGCTCCTATCATTGAGGAGAAAGCATTAGAGTCTGCAATCAAAGAAAATGAATATGTAAAGGTTGCCTCAGCTAAACCTCTAAACACAGTAAATACGCCAGTAGCTTCTCAGAAAGCTAGACAGGCATTTACTCAAAACAATGATGCTGAACCTCCAATTTTTACAGATTCTAATGATATACTCGCTCAAGCTTCTTCAAACCCTCAAGAAAATACACTTGCGGTAAATAAAGTGGAAAAAGCGAACCTTAGAGAAATCGTTCTTTATAAAAGGTATTCGCTCCAGTCATCTGAAGCAGCACAAGTAAATGCTAATGCCTATTATTCGGCTTTAGATCGACTTGAAAAAGTAAATGAAGAAAACAAAGATGGTAAGTTCTATGCTGGTCTAAACCTAAACTCAACCGCTTTTGATTCTAAACTTACTGGTGGTAATTCCTCTGTAGTCATGGCGACTTCAAATATGCCCGAAACATCGGCTTACGGAACACCAATGCTGACAGAAGTTAACCAGAGTACGAAGCCAGCAATATCAATGAGGTATGGACTAGAAGCAGGTATGCACTTGTCTAAAAAGTGGGTTGTAGAGACAGGGCTTATCTATGGTAACCTTGGTACGACAGGTACTTCTGAAGCAGTTTCTACATTTAGAGCTAGTAGCGAGGGTGCTGAACAATTTTCAGTGACAAATACCACAAGTTACGATTATGTATACAACTCATTCTCTGTTCCATTGAAAGTTGGATATGTCATCGGGAATAAGAAACTGAGAATGATCGTAAAATCGGGTATCAATACCGAAATCATCTCAGGAAATGAATTAAAGGTTAATAGTTTAACATATCAGAACGGGGCACCCGAGTTAAAACCTTATTATTTCAATGGTGTTATCGGTAATGAAATCAACTACCGATTTGATCAGCGATTTAACATTGGTATAGAAGCCAATTATGAATTCGGATTTGATAGAATTACAGAGAGTAATTTCGACTCATATGGTAATCCAAATGCCTATAACTTTGGGGTAAAACTCAAATACCTTATTCATTAATTAATATCAAATTATATAAAAATGAAGTGAAAATTACAGATGTAGTTTTCACTTTTTTTTGTGCCTTATTCTATCTAAACGTAATTATTTCTATAGAATAATGTATGATTTTAAGCAGCTGAATTGAATTTCAATCATTTGTAATTATCACAGCAATAGAATGATTTATTTTCGGGCACAGAGAAAATTACAAATTACACCAAATAGTACAAGACAAGAGTTTCTAACTATAGATATAACTATTACAAGCCTAAGAATTCAACTCTTTAAAATCAAATAGAAAAATGAAGACCCATTTTTGCCTAATTGTTATTCTGTGTATTCTTACAGTATCACCTGCCTTTGCTCAAAAAAAAGTTGAGAGAAAATTAAAAACAGCAGAACAATTTCTAGATCTCCAAGAGTTTCATAACGTGGAAATTTTGATGGAGGAAATATTAGAAATGAACCCTGAAAACCCTAAGAGCAACTATCTTATGGGGATAGCTAAGTTATTTGCTGCAGGAAGTAATCCACTTCACTCATTATCATATTTCACCAAAGCTTATGATTCGGGTTTACCTTTCCCACATATAGATTATTACATGGGAAGAGGGCTACATTTAAATAATGAATTTGAAAAAGCAATCAAGTTCTATAACAAAGAATACTTGATGGCTAAACCCGATGCAGAATTAGATTATGATACAGAGTCTTCACACTTCGATGTTATTGTCTCTAAAGAAAAAATAAGTCAACTTATTGAGAACTGTCAAAATGGTATTTTACTATCAAAAAGTAAAGGACATGAGATGATCTCAAATATGGCAGCTCTAAATACTCACTCTCCAGATATGTCACCTGTTCTTTCAGAAGATGAATCTGTTATACTATTCACTGCTCAATCTAAAAAGCGTACAAAATTTAATGTTGACCTCACAACAAATCTACCCGATCAAGATATTTACATGAGTAGAAAAGATGAGAATGGTAATTGGAGCACAGCTAGTCCTTTCTCAAAGATAAATACCAACGATCACGATGCGGCAGTATCTTTAAGCAATAGAGACCAGACTTTATATTTATATAGAGAAGAAGCTACTCATAAGCTTCATTCGGGAAGTATATATAAAATGGAGGCTGAAAATGGCAAATGGTCTAAACCAGAAAGATTACCCGAAGGTATTAATACCGACTATTGGGAAACGCATATCACAATGTCCCAAGACGGAAAATCTATGGTTATTGTGAGTGATAGAGAAGGTGGTGAAGGAAAAAGGGATTTATATTATATCAGAAAACTGCCAAATGGTGAATGGGCTAATCCTCAAAACTTAGGGGCAGAAATTAATACTGAACTTGATGAAGAATCGCCATTCTTAACCGACAACGGTGAAACTCTTTACTTCAGTTCTAAAGGACATAACTCAATCGGTGGATTTGATATTTATAAGGCTAAGAAAGATCCTGATACAGGTTTATTCACGGCTCCAATAAACATGGGTATTCCTACAAACTCAGCTAGTGATGATGTTTTCTATATTGTCTCTAAAGATGGTAGCCATGCTTACTTCTCATCAATTAGAGAAGACACAAAAGGTTCTTTCGATATCTATTCTTCTACTCTACCAGAAGACGAAAATCATGTAGCGACTATCAGAGGAGTTGTAATGGATAAAGAAACATTACAACCCATGAATGCTGAAATTAGAATTATCGATTTAAAAACACATCAACAGGTTTTCGATATCTATTCAAGTGCTGAAACAGGGCATTATTCTGCTACTCTCCTACCCAATAGAGCTTATGCTATAAATGTTCTTCACAAAGACTATTTGATGAAATCATATCATCTGAATGCTATGGAATTATTTGAAGACATTGAAATCGTTCATGACTTTTCAATGCAGCCAATAGCTGATCAAAGGTTTGAGCCTTTAAATAATGTATTCCTTGATGAAAGAACATCTGATGTACTTGAAGTTTCAGAACCAGAACTTAGAAACTTAATCGACTTCCTTGAGCAAAATCCTAATATTGTTGTTCAAATTGGTACACACTTAGCGCCTAAAAGAAGCGATGATGACAATCTGACCCTAGTCAAAACAAAAGCGAAAACCGCATCGGTAAATGTCAGACTAAAAGAACTAGGTATCGACCTTGAAAGGTTTCAAGAAAGGCATTTAGGTTTCGGTAAAGATCATATTGCATTAGGTGAGCAACAAAGGATCGAATACTTTGTAAAAGACCTCACTAAAAAAGAAGAACCAATAGTCTATCCCAACCTTCCAGAGTCTGAAGATATTTATGCGATCATGCCAGATTGCTTAGAAAAAGGTAAGAAACAGAAATTGGAAGAGCGGATTGTTTTTTCTGAGATGGATCATGCGCTAACCAGTTCTGATAAAGTTGCTATTAATAGAGTATTGGCCATGCTTATGGAATGTAGCGAAATGGAACTTCAAATTGTAGGACATACAAACGTAGACGGAGGAGAAACACTAAAAGATGCTTTAAAATTAAAGAGTGCAAATACAGTCGCTCAGTATTTTATTCTACAAGGAATAGCCAAAGAACGCCTTCATGTAATTGCTGATAAAGAAAGTCCAATAGAGCTTAATGGCAAAAACTGGATAGACTTCTTTGCTTTAGGCGGTGGTTCTTACAGAGAAAATCCGCTTGAAGAGCCTAAACTCATGGTTTCTAATTCTTCTGATTTTATAGCTGAAGATCTTGAGGAAGATATAGCCGCTAGAGGTGAGTCTACAGGAATAAAAGCATCGGCGATGGGGTCTGCTGAAAAACTTGAAAAAGCCGTTAAAGTATATAGACATGGTGAATTTATTGGAATCTCTATTTACTTCGACTTTGACTCTGATAAGATCAAAGAATCAGAAAAGAAAGCGATTACAACACTCGTAAAAATACTTGAAAATGATCCTCTGATGAAAATGGAAGTAATTGGTCATACCGATAATGTAGGTTCTGATAACTACAATGAGAAGTTGGGTAAAAAGAGAGCTAAATCGGTAGAACAATTCCTTTTGCTAAAAGCCGTTGATAAAGATAGGATCATCATCAAATCTATGGGAGAAGGTCAGCCAGTAATGGGGAATGAAACTTCTGAAGGAAGACAAAAAAATAGACGTACTGAATTCAAAGTTGTAAAAGAAACAGATTTACAATAATTACACTTTTCCAAAAACACTGAAAGAACACCCTCTTTCAGTGTTTTTTTATACTCATTTGGCTCCCTGCCTAACACATACTTATCTCCTTGATTTCAATAAATCTAATTTATTAATACCTCAGTGTTCAATATTCGCTATTGGATTGTTATGGAATCAAAGTCTATATAAACGAAAGTGAATCAAGTATGGCACAGAACAATTCATCACATGTTTACCCAAAAACATTTTCTCATATTGGCATCACAGTCCCAGACCTAGATGCCGCTGTAAAATTCTATTCAGAAGTAATGGGATTTTACATTATCATGCCTCCCACATTAGTTACCGAAGAAAAAGAGACTGCAATTGGTCAAATGTGTCTAGATGTCTTTGGTGAAGGTTGGGGTACTTTCCGTATTGCTCACATGTCTACAGGTGATAAAATTGGGATCGAGCTTTTCGAGTTTAAAGAGAGTAAAGATCAAAAACCTGTCTTCAATCCATACAGAAGTGGTTTATTTCATTTCTGTATTCAAGACCCCGATGTAGAAGGTTTAGTAGAAAAAATTGTAGCAGCAGGAGGTAAACAACGCATGCCTATCCGTGAGTACTATCCTGGCGAAAAACCTTACCGCATGTGCTATGTAGAAGACCCATTCGGAACTGTATTTGAAGTTTATTCCCACTCCTACGAATTACATTATTCAGCAGGAGCATACAAATAAGAATCATTCATTTGTGTTCTTATTTTATAAATCAGGTTCACCATATTCAAGAATATGGTGAACCTAGTTTTTTAATTGTAAAGTACACTAAACCAACCCCTACTGATTAAAATATCTTTTGACAGGTTTTGTGAAAGACAATACAATAGAAAGAATTGAAATCACGAAACCTATATAAGCCGAAGTTGGAATAGAAATGGCAAAATCAATCACAATGAATAAGCGCATTAACCATATCTTTCTTTTAATGATTGAAGTAACAATTCCTCCAAACATAAACATATAACCGATAGCGGTATAAAGAATCTGCTCAGGACCAAAAGCTCCAATCTGCGAACCTTTTAAAGTGAATACGGTGTAAAAAGTAAAAGCAAGTAAAATCTTAAGTGCATTTGAGATAAAGATCACTCGCAATAAGGCTGGCTTCTTAACTACATTTTCTCCAAGTACATTTACATTTGAACTCATAATATATCTCAGTTTTTGGTTTTGATTATAGAACAATACAAAGGTCTCAAATACCCTTTTGACGTATTGGGATGATCGGTTCAAAGACTTGGAGATTTAGCTCAAAACATCTTATCCTATTTCTTCTCTTAATTTCTTAGGCAATTTATCATAGACTAATTGATAGGAATGATCTATCCATTCACAAACCTCCTTATCGTTCATATCTTGATTTGGGTATACCGAATTCCAATGCTTTTTATTCATATGATAACCAGGAGTAACAGAATTATACTGTTCGCGTAACTCCATAGCCTTTTCGGGGTCACACTTTAAGTTGATATATTGAAAATTATCAAGATCAGTGAGGGCAAACATTTTCCCACCTACTTTAAACACTAATGTACTTTCATCAAAAGGGAGGTGTTCTGTTACACCCTTTTTAGCCATGCAGTAATTTCTAACAAACTCTAAATCCATAGTTCTTGGTTTTTGAAACAATTTATTGAAGATATTAATAAAAATTGACGCAGTCAGAAAATTTCCATTTAGAGTTCATCTCTATCTAATGGTAAAAAAATAGCCCATTCAGTAAGTACTGAATGGGCTATACTATTTGAATAGCTAAAAATTACTGCAACTCAATTTTCAATGGTTGGTGATCCCACTCAAATTTAATTGTAAGCGTCTTAGTTTCTTCATTCACCAAAATACCTTTGCTCATTTTATCAAATTTCTTTTGGCTATCTGTATGTTTCAATTTCAAGCTATTGAAAGATGCTTTCTTCAAGTCTTTATCAAAGTTATGAACTTCAATAGTGATTGATCTTGTATTTGGCATTCCGTCATAGCTTCTTGCGCCTCTTGCTAGTTCAATATTTAAACCTTCTTCAGTTTGTTTTGAAGAGAAGCCTAACATTTCGTAAAGACCTTTGCTACGAGCATCAAATGTTTTACCATCATCTTCATACATTTTACTCTTAGATGATTTTACTGACTCATCTGCATAGAAGTGAATTGTCAAATCTTCAGAAGAATAATCTTTTGTAGACATGATATCGTCAATCATCGGAATGAAAGCACCAGCTCTTACGAATACAGGAATAGTCTCGTAATTTACTGCTACTGTATGCTTTTGACCACCTTCGTAACGCTCACCCGTCCAGAAGTCAAACCAAACACCTTTAGGGAATACTACATCTTTCTGTTTTACACCTGCACTAACGATTGGCGCTACTAAGAAATCATCACCCCATAGGTATGCATCTTTGTAATCAACCAAGTCCATATTTGTCTCATCTTCGAAGAACAATGGACGCATCAATGGCATACCCGTTACCGAGTTGTCATAAGCAATTGTGTAGATATATGGCAATAGACGGTAACGTAGTTTTACAAACTTACGAACGATGTCCTTTGTCTTTTCATCATGGAAAATTGGCTCTGGTGCAATTTCCTCTTGAGCGTGAGGTCTGTAAACTGGTTGGAATACACCGTATTGTAACCAACGTGTGTACATCTCGGCATCAAACTCTCCGCCACCAGCAAATCCACCAAGATCAGAGTGTGTATAAGACATACCTAACAATGACATTGATAAACTCAATTGTACTTGTGGTTTTAATCCACCCCAAGAACGGCTCACATCACCAGTCCAAGGAATCATACCGTAACGTTGAGAACCTGCAAACCCAGAACGCATCATAATAAACGGACGCTTCTCAGGGTATACTTTTCTGTGGTTCTCAAATACCAATTTAGCCCACTCGTGGCCATATGCATTGTGTACTTCATTTGCTGTACCAATCGCATGGATAGCTTCTTTAGGATGAACTTCTGGCTCACCTAAATCACCCCACCATCCTTCTACTCCTTGCCCCATCAAGCCTTCATAGATATTCCAGAACCAATCTTTTCCTTCTGGCAAGAAAACATCTACAAGTCCTGTATGTCCGAAGAAGAAATCGAATTCAATTGGATTATCAGTCGAATCTAATGCCAATACACCTTTTGCCACTGCATCATCCCAACGCTTAGAAGTTGTCAAGATAAATGGCTCAGTAATCAAGATTGTATTTACACCTTCTTCTTTGAAGTCAGAGATCATATTTTCAGGAGTTGGGAATGCGTTCTTATCCCAATCCAACGTACCCATATTTCCTTGGATTTCCTTTCCGAACCAATAAAGGTCAAAGATAATCGCATCTAATGGGAAGTCTTCTTCTTTGAATTTAGCAACAACCTCACGAGCTTCTTGCTCAGTGTGATATCCGAAACGTGAAGCGTAGTTACCAAATGCCCAACGTGGAGGAAGTGGTTGTTTTCCTGTAATATCTGTATAGTTACTGATCAAGTCTGGGTAAGTATCTCCAGCCATCACAAGGTAAGATGTGCGTCCGCCTTCAGCTTCAAAGTGAAGAATGTTTTCTTCTTCGCTTGCTACATCCATGAATCCTGCTGCTGAGTTATCAAATAATACAATGTATTTCTTTGTAGAAACTAATGCAGGAATACCAAAATACATTTGATTAGACTCCGTAGTGTAACCATAATGCGCTCTATTATATAGAGGCAAACGGTTTCCTCTTACATCCATACCCAATACACGTTCTCCTCCACCAAGTAATTTCTCATTGTCATCCAATTTGAAACGGAATACTCTTGAAGAATCGGTGTTGACAAAACCCTTCTCTTCTTTAAGAATTGGGTTTCCTTTGTACTCATAAGAAATTTGGAAAGGTGATTTCTGGATCACAGCCTTCAAGCCTGGTGTCGCATACTCTAGGTACGATCCTTTATCATAGAAAGTAATTTCAGTTCCTTTTGGTGTATGATCTACAGCAAAAGAAGGAAGCTGTTTCATAGAATCTTGTTCATAGAACACCTCCATGACATCTTCCTGATGGACTGTAATGGTTACTTTCCCATTTGTTGTCATAATTTTAAGAGCATTAGGTTCAAGACTATGCTCTTCATAACTGTTGTTTGTCTGTGCGAAGACGTTGATGCCCATAGAGAAGACCAACGCCATAATAAGCGCAAATCCGAATTTGGACTCTTTGTTGATTTTCATATTTACTCTACAATTAGTGAGTGTTGGTTTTAATCTGGTAACAAAAAAATGCTTAGAACTAACAATCCGTGTGCATTTTGGGGAAGATACGATGAGTTTTCTTAAAATTCATTTTATAAATGTAAATTCCACATTGCAACGGATTGCGAATTTAAAAATAAAAAAAAAGGTTGTTCAATTACATACAATTGAACAACCTTTTTGGAAGAGCATAAATTCAATTATGCATTAATTTCTTCTTTATATGCTGCAGCATCCATCAATGTCTCAACTTCAGCCATATCAGAGATCTTGATTTTCACCATCCAACCATCTCCGTAAGGATCGCTGTTTACAGTTTCTGGAGCATCTTCCAATGCTTCGTTTACTTCTACGATTTCACCAGAAATTGGCATGAATAGATCAGATACTGTTTTTACAGCCTCAACTGAACCAAAAACCTCACCTTCAGCTACTTCTTCGCCTTCTTCAGTGATATCAACATAAACAATGTCACCAAGCTCTTTTTGTGCAAATTCTGTGATACCAACGTATCCGAATTCACCTTCTACGCGTACCCACTCGTGGTCTTTAGTGTACTTCAATTCCTCTGGAAAGTTCATATCCTATGTGTATTTAGTAAATGGAAAAAAGATTTACTCCTCGTACGTGCGCCAAATTTAGTAATAATTTTAAATTATCAATGACTATACAACCTACTTTACCAAATGATTTTTTCTTTGGCTAAAAATGCCGCAATTCCTCTCTTACAATCCAAACTATTTCGTTCTTTAGCATTTTTTTCGGCAGCATAATCTAAGGCATCAACCAAATTAAGACCTTGAATCTCTGCAATCATCCTTTTTGTTGTCGAAATCGACTGCTCAGAGTTTTCTTTTGACAACTTTTCTGCAAAATTGATGACAAATTCATTCAGTTCTGCATGTGTCAAAACATGGTTAATTAATCCATATTCATGAGCCCTTTCAGCATCGATCAGATTCCCCGTCAGTAATAATTCTTTTGCTTTTGATTCTCCTATTTTTCGAATCAAAAAAATCATTACTATGGCTGGAATAAAACCAATTTTCACTTCTGTATATCCCAACTTTGCTTGATTAGAACAAAAAGCAAAATCACATACCGATACCAATCCGCAACCTCCTGCAATAGCATGTCCATGTATTTCAGCTATGATTACTTTGGGATGCATATACATGAGGTAGAATAAATCTCTCAAGTTTCGGGAGTCAACCAGGTTTTCTTCATAAGAATAATCTTGAAGGTCCTTCATGTATGCCAAATCTGCTCCTGCACAGAATACTGTTCCATTAGCTTGTAATACAATTACTCTGGCTTCCTCATCTGATTTTGCATAAATAAAAGCTTGCTTCAAGTCATGAATCATTTCTGGGTTAAGAGCATTTCGCTTTTCTGGTCGATTGAGCGTCACGTATGCCACTCTATTTTTGACGGTATAATCTACCAAAGACATGTAATTATTGGGTTAGTGGTTGTTTTAGCAATCTTATCTTAAGTTATAAAACTTATTGATTATCAAAAGAAATAATTAGGTAAACAAATTGATCTCAGACGAAAAAAAGAACCTTCCAGAAGGTTGTCATCTTCTGAAAGGTTCTTTTCTGAAAAGCTTATTTTTTGTACTTATCACATAAATTATGACAGCATTTTTTTCAATTCATTCAACTTGAGCAAAGCATCAATTGGAGTGAGTGCGTTTACATCTAGTTGTTCCAAAGCATCTTTGATTTGCTCAGACTTCGGATCGGCAGCATTGAAGATCGTCAACTGACTTGCCTGAGGTACTTCTTTGAGCTTCTGCTTATTCTTTGTGTGGATTTTATCTTTTTCCAAATGAGAAAGAATCTCGTTGGCTCTGCTGACTACCGTTGGAGGCATACCTGCCAATTGCGCGACATGAATACCAAAACTGTGCTCGCTTCCACCTTCTTTCAATTTTCTAAGGAAGATGACTTTTCCGCCAACTTCTTTTACTGCTACATTGAAATTGTGAATTCGTGGAAAATCTGTTGCCAACTGATTCAATTCGTGGTAGTGCGTAGCGAAAAGTGTTTTTGCTCTACTTCCTTTCTGATTATGCAAATGTTCTACAATAGACCAAGCAATAGAAATACCGTCGTAAGTACTTGTACCACGACCAATTTCATCCATCAAGACAAGGCTTCGGTCTGAAAGGTTATTCAAAATACTAGCCGTCTCAATCATCTCAACCATAAAGGTAGATTCCCCTTTAGATAAGTTGTCAGATGCACCTACACGGGTAAAGACTTTATCCACGATACCTACTTCGGCTGCTTTCGCTGGTACGAAACATCCCATTTGAGCCATCAAGACAATCAAAGCTGTCTGACGAAGCAATGCCGACTTACCCGCCATGTTCGGACCTGTGATAATCATGATTTGCTGTTCCGAATCATTCAGATTGACATCGTTCGGGATATATTCTTCTCCGATAGGGAGATTTCTTTCAATCACTGGGTGACGTCCTTCTGTGATTTGAAGGTTGCGTGTATCATTGATACTTGGCGCAGCATAATTGTACTCATTGGCGATGTTGGCAAAAGACAACAAACAGTCAAGCGTCGCGATAACGGCTGCGTTTTGTTGAATTTGTGCTACATAATCAGCAGCGAGTAAGACCAAGTTTTGAAAAATCTGTTGTTCCAAAACATTGATTTGAGACTCAGCATGAAGAATTTTCTCCTCATAGGTTTTCAGTTCTTCGGTGATATAACGCTCAGCATTCACCAAAGTCTGTTTTCTGATCCAAGTCTCAGGTACTTTATCTTTATGTACATTTCGAACTTCTAGGTAATAACCAAAGACCTTGTTGTAAGCAATCTTTAGTGAAGAAATTCCTGTACTTTCTATTTCTCTTTCAAGAATTTGGTTGAGGTAATCTTTCCCCGAAAAGGCAATTTTGCGAAGCTCGTCCAATTCTTCATTCACACCTTCATTCACCATTCCGCCTTGCGTAGCATTTAGTGGCGGATTGTTCTGCAATTCTTTCTCGATCTTATCCATTAGGAGTTCACAAGAATGCAGACGGTCGTTTAGGGTTTTCAACTCAGGTACATCACACTTTGCTAGTGCTTCTTTGACTGGCAACGAATGTTGAAGCGCTCTTTTTAGCTGTACCATCTCACGAGGATTGATACGTCCTACTGCAACTTTGGAGATCAGACGTTCCATATCTCCGACCTGTTGCATGCTATCAACCAAGGTGTCTAGTACATCTTCTTCCTCTTTGAAATAACGAACCACGTTGAGTCTTTCCTCAATCTTGCGTTTGTCTTTGAGTGGAAGAAGCACCCATTTTTTGAGTAAACGTGCGCCCATTGGTGTCACACATTTATCCAAAATCTGAATCAGTGGTACACCGCCTTCGTGCTGTGGCGAAAGTAATTCGAGGTTTCTGATGGTAAACTTATCCAGCCAAACATATTTGTCTTCCTCAATTCGTCCGATGGTCGAGATATGGCTGACATTTTTATGCTCAGTTGCTTCAAGGTAATACAAGACTGCTCCTGCGGCTACAATACCAGCTTCTAGGTTTTGGATACCATATCCTTTCATGGAGTTGGTTCCGAAATGCTTCAAGAGCTTATCGTATCCGTATTCGTGGGTGTACACCCAATCGTCTAGTTGGAAAGAGTTGAAATCATCTCTGAAAGCAGCTTCATACTGCTCTTTTTGTACTCGACAATAGATCACCTCTGAAGGCATAAAGCTTTGCATCAGTTTATCGATGTAAGCTTGGTCGCCTTGTGCGGTCAAGAACTCACCTGTAGAAACATCAAGGAAAGAAACACCTACCGTTTGTTTTAGAAAATAAACCGAAGCGAGGTAGTTGTTCTTTTTGACATTAAGAACATTGTCATTGAAAGAAACTCCCGGAGTCACAAGCTCGGTCACGCCTCTTTTCACGACTCCTTTTACAGATTTCGGGTCTTCCAACTGATCGCAGATTGCAACACGTTGTCCAGCTTTTACAAGTCTTGGCAAATAGGTATCCAAAGCATGGTGAGGGAATCCTGCCAATTCCATAGCCGATGCCGCACCGTTTGATCTTTTGGTCAGTACAATCTCCAAGATTTGACTTGCCTTGATTGCATCTTCTCCAAAAGTCTCATAAAAGTCCCCTACGCGGAATAGTAATAATGCCCCCGGATGTTTCGCCTTGATCGCATTATACTGCTTCATCATTGGGGTTTCCTTCTCCTTCTTTACCGATTTCTTTGCCAAAGTTCCTGATTTTGATGGTTTACCATTTTCAAAAAGCATACAAAAATAGTAAAAATTCAAGGATTTGAAGTGCTATTTGGGAAAGTAGAACAAGTCTATTAACAAATCACTAACTTCAAGAAGTACAGAATTGATACCTAAAACTCATCGACATAGCTACTTAAGAGACTTATGAGCCAAGAAAAACAGCCTTCTGATCAATCTCCTAAAAAATCACTTTTTTCTTTAAGGACTCAACTCGTATGGAGTATTATAATTTCAGGACTTTTTGCCGCTGTGGTTATCGGGTGGATTGGATACAGTCATGCAAAACAAAGCGTTTTAGAAGCCTCAAAAGTAAAACTTGGGGCAATCAGAGATTGTAAAAAAGATGCTTTGGAAAGTTACCTTAACGACACACAAGAATCTTTACAAACTATTGCTCAGAGTAGTTTTACTTTAGCAGCTTTTTTAGGTTTTCAAACGGCCTTTCACGATAGTATTTTTCAAAATGACAATTTCGATTTCTCGAATGGTCTAGAAGAAATGTATATGGACGACAAACTGAGTTATTCAGATAGTTTTTCTTTAGCTCAGAAACAAAAGGAAATAGCAGCACTACTCGAAAGTCCATCTAATACACAGTATTTACATTATCATTATCTCTTACAAAATCCGAATCCAAAAAGTGATCGCTTTCAATTTGTGGGTGATGAACCTTCAGAATACGGTAAAAAACATCGCCGATTTCATAGCTCATTTGCAAAAAAAGTAATAGGCTTAAAATGGAAAGATTTGGCGTTAATTGATGCCAAGAATGGAGATATTTTATACACTGTTAAAAAGGCTACAGACTTAGGGACAAATCTACTTCATGGTCCTTATCAAGATAGTGGTATGGCTGAGATTTTTCAGAAAGTACGTTTTTCTGAGTCAAAAACGTTAGTTGTTCATAGCGAAGTCAAAGAATTCATTCTTTCCCCCGAAGAGAATGTAATTTTTTGGGCTACTCCAATCGTCCAAGAACAAGAAATTGTAGCTGTACTAATGTGCCAAACAGGTATAGAGCAAATAGATCAGATTATAGATGCTCCAGTAGAAGGTCAAAATCAAGCTTCGGCAAGTCAGAGTACTTATTTGGTTGGTCATGATTTTAAAATACAGACTAACCTCCAACGCTTTAAATCAAAACCCAAAGAATTTATTCAGCAACTCACAAAATCGGGAACTGATATTTCGCAAATACATCTCCTAGAAAATCATCATAGTACTTCTTTAATTCTTGAAGCTAATACCGAAGCTGCGGTCTTAGCTTTCAATGAAAAACAAGGAGCTAGTGTACACAAAAATGCACTTGGGGAAGAGGTACTTATAGCTTATTCGTCTTTGCAATTCAATAATGAAAATTCATGGAGTATTTTCACGGAGCAAACTACTGAAGAAATATATATACCTATTTCAACATTAAAGAATAATTTACTGATTGCAATTGCAGTTGTATTGTTCCTTTTAATAGTGGTAGGAGATTTATATGCCCGACAGCAAGCTGTTCCTTTAAATTTACTGCTCGATAACCTTGAAGCAGTATCGGAAGGTCAGCTAAAAACAAAAATGGCTCAAGGACAGCATAAAATAAATCATACCATTACGGCTCTAAATCACCTTATAGAACACCTTAATCAAGCCACAGAGTTTGTACATCAAATAGGAAAAGGTAACTATGAAATGGCTTTCTCTCCTCTAGGAAAAAGCGATATGCTAGGGCATGCATTACTTGACATGCGTGATAGAGTTAAACACTTTACCGAAGAGGAAGAAATTAGAAATTGGAGTATAGAAGGCAAAAATCAGTTCATTGAAGTTTGCAGGCAAAATGATCATGACCTTTATGATTTTGCAGAACAAAACCTTCAACAATTCATGCTTTATCTTGAGGCATATGCTAGTGCATTTTATGTCATCAGAGAAGAGGAAGAAACAGGGGGAAAAAGAGAATACCTTCAGAGCGTTGGATGCTTTTCACTTGATCGGAAAAAGTATATGAATAAAAAGATATACAAAGGTGAAGGGCTTGTCGGGGTCACTTGGACGGAAGGCAAATACCATTACATTGAAGATATCCCTGAAGGCTTCAAAATGATCAATTTAGGACTTGGTCAAGCTCCTCCAGTATCTTTATTATTAATTCCTATCCGATTCAGCGAACAAGTATTGGGAGTTGTTGAATTACTCTTTTTGCGAAAGCTTAAAAAACACGAAATCAAATTTTGCTGTGAAGTCACAGATTCTTTTGCTTCTTATGGACAACTTCTAGGTGTAGACGTTTCTCATGGAAATTATACACATTTCAAACAAAAAGCTGAAGAATTAGAAGGGCAAAACAATCAGCTTAAAAAAGAATTGGAACACCAACAAAGTACTTTGCTACTACAACTTAAACAGAAGAAAGATGAGGCGTTATTCTACAAAGAACAGCTTCACCAATTGACTTCAAGTAAAGGAGATAATCTCAATCCTCCTCCACAAGAAAGTACGGAATAAAAAAAAGCGTTCTTCTCGAAGAACGCTTTTTATATTTTCTAAAGTAGAAATTACTTGTTTGTAGCTTCTTTAAGAATTTCTTCAAACTCTCCTAAGTCAACTACTTTCTCGTCTACTTTCACTTTATCTTTCACGTAATCCAAAAGTTTTTGATCGTTTACTTGAGAAGCGATCTCATTGTACTTTTGTCCGTTTTCGTATGAAAGGTAGTTTTGAACATATCCTTTCAACTGATCAGCAGGAATTTCACCCATACCGAACTGTCTGAATTGAGCGATGATTTGCTTCTCAGCTTCAGCCTCGATATCCTCGTGACCTACTTTGATTTCACCGTCTCTTGAGATACGTCCAGCAATAGCTCTCCATTTCACTGCTTCAGTAAAGTCAGCCAATTTCTCAGCAACTTCCTCGTCAGTTACTTCTTTCTCTGAAGTTTGCTTGTATACTTTTGTCAATAACTCTTCTGAGATCTCAACATCGATTTTCTTCATCAATGCTTTTTGTACCTCATTTGACAATAGTGAATCAGCAGCAGTGCTATTTGCATCTGCAATAACAACTTTCAATTCAGCTTTGAAAGACTCTTCGCTATCCGCTTTACCTTCACCCAATACTTTGTCGAAGAATTCTTGATCTAAAGCAGGCTCTTCGTTACGAGTGATTTTAGTGATAGTAGCCTCATAAGCTCCTTTGAAGTCAGCAGCAGCATCCTCTTCCATTGGGAAGATTACACGGATATCTTTTGCATCAACAAAGATGTCTTCAACGTTGATAGCTACAACATCACCAACTTTTTTACCTTCGAACAAAGCTACTGTTGCTTCCTTAACTTTTTCGTCAAGAACTACAACAGACTCTTTTGGCTCTTCTTCGCCTTCTACAGCTTTGAAGTTAGCTTTGATGAAGTCACCTTTAGCAGCAGCTTCTACGTCAACTGCATTTGGATAGCTTTCTTTCAATTTGTTGATTGTGTTCTCAACATCATTGTCAGAAATTTCCAACTGGTAACCTTGTACTGAAGTTCTTTTATCTAGTGTATAGTCAAATTCTGGCTCGATGATCAAGTCAAAAGATACCTCTACTTCTTTAGAAGCATCCAATTGCTCAGGAGTCAAGAATTCGCCTACATACATAGGTGCGAACAACAAATGTAGGTCGTTTTCTTTAACGTAGTTGTCAACTGCGTTAGAAACTGTTTTATTGAAAATATCTTGTTTCAAGTCTTTTCCGTACATCTTTTTTACCAAAGATGTAGGTACTTTACCTGGACGGAAACCTTTGAAGTTAGCTCTTTTTGCTTGCGCCTTCAATTGTGCGTCAAATTCTGTCTTGTAATCCGCCTCTGAAACTTTAAGGCTTAAAAGACCGTGTGCGCTTTCCTTTTTTTCGAAATTGAATTCCAAGGTTCTAAATGTTTAGAGTTATACAAATCGACCTATTTCCTTTTTCCCGTTACAGAGGTGGGAAATCATACAGAACGATTTAAACAAAAAATTCCCAACCCCTGAAAAGATTGAGAATTAGTTTTCATTTGTGCGGATGGAGGGAGTCGAACCCCCACGCCTTGCGGCGCTAGATCCTAAGTCTAGTGCGTCTACCAATTTCGCCACATCCGCAACTTTCAGTGCACATTTTATTTAAATGCGGTGCAAAGGTAAGTTCTTTTTTTGAATCTGCAAGATTTTATCAGCTATTTTTCAAAAAAAGTCAGCTCTATTTACCTACTAATTTCTCTTAAGCTCTTTTACATACTCCATAACAATGTTAGGATGTAGAATAGTCCAATTAAAATTTGATTTTAACTTCTAACTTCCTTTCCTTGTAAAGTGCAACAAGAGCTATTGCAACCTTGTTGTATAAAAAAGAGTAATCAAGTTACCGATAATTGTGCAATTATCTCTACAAATAGAGTCGAAATAGATAGGCTGTGATGGAAATCAACATCGAAAAGGAAAATCAAACACTGGTGAGGATGTACAGGGCTTTGATACAAAAAGCAGAGCCTTATATAAAAGAAGGGGATGAGACTATCATTCGTAAGGCATTCAAGTTTGCAGTCAATGCTCACAAAGATGTTCGCAGACGATCGGGCGAACCTTATATTTATCACCCAGTAGCTGTAGCTACCATTGTAGTAGAAGAAATTGGTTTAGGTACTACGTCTATTGTAGCTGCCCTTCTTCATGATGTGGTTGAAGATACAGACTATACATTACAAGATATTGAAGAGCGTTTTGGTCCTAAAGTAGCTCGTATAATCGACGGCTTGACCAAAATCACAGAAACAACTTCTAAGAGTGAGTCTATTCAAGCGGAAAACTTCCGTAAGATGCTCCTAACAATATCAGAAGACATCAGAGTAGTGCTCGTAAAGCTTGCAGACCGTTTGCACAATATGCGTACACTCTCTAGTATGTCATTGGACAAACAATTAAAGATTAAGTCTGAGACAGAATATATTTATGCACCACTGGCACACCGCTTGGGGCTATACAATATTAAATCCGAACTTGAAGACCTTTCATTGCGCTATTCTAATAGAAAAGTTTACAATGAAATTTCTGAGAAGCTAGAGGAAACGGAAGAGCAACGTAAGCGATTTACCAAAAGCTTTGTAAAACCTCTTGAGAAAGACCTTAAAAAGCACAACTTTGAGTTTAGGATTAAAGCAAGAACAAAGTCTGTAACTTCCATCTATAAAAAGATGCGAAAACAAGGCATTCCTTTTGAAGAAGTTTTTGACTTGTTTGCCATCCGAATCATTTTCGATTCACCTCTTCCAGAAGAAAAATCTGTCTGTTGGCGTATTTATTCGATCGTAACAGATCACTATACCCCAAATGTCAAAAGACTTCGTGATTGGATTAGTGTCCCAAAGGCTAACGGATATGAGTCTTTACATACCACTGTAATGGGTCCTGACGGGCATTGGGTTGAGGTGCAGATCAGAAGTTCTCGAATGGACGAAATTGCAGAAAAAGGATATGCTGCTCACTGGAAATACAAAGAAGGCTCTGGAAAAGGGGGGATAAATAAAGAAAGAGGAATTGAGCAATGGCTTAACGAGGTTCGAGATATTCTTGAAGATGATAAATCAAATGCAATTGAATTCTTAGATGATTTCCGATCTAACTTATTCAATAAAGAAGTATTTGTATTTACCCCAAATGGAGATCTTCGTGTTTTTCCACACAGTGCCACAGTTCTTGACTTTGCCTTTGAAATCCACACCGAAGTTGGAGCAAAATGTCTTGGAGCAAAAATTAACGGCAAGTTAGTTCCACTGAACCATGAACTTAAAAACGGTGACCAAGTTGAAATCCTGACTGCCAATAAATCTAAAGCGAATGAAGATTGGCTCAAGTTTGTCAAGACTTCAAAAGCTCGAAAGAAAATAAAAGACTACCTCAGAGAAGATAAAAAGCAAGTTGCTTCTCTAGGGCGTGAAGTAGTTGAAAGGAAGTTCAAACAGATGAAAGAGCCTTTCAATGATAAAACAGTCAGTCAACTGAGAGAGTATTTTGGACTTCGTACTGAACTTGATCTGTATTTTAAAATAGGGAATGGAGACATAGACCATACTGAGATCAAGAAATTTAGGGAGATGAAAGAGGAGAATCAGAAATCTCCAAAGTATGTTCCTGAAGATGCAAAAGAGTTCAAGCAAAAAATTCGTCAAATTCGTAAAGAAGGAGACGAATTAGTGATAGGCGAAGACATGGATAGCGTACATTATAGTATTGCACCTTGTTGTAACCCTATTGCAGGCGATGATATTTTTGGATTTATCACGATCAATAGTGGTATCAAAATTCACCGTACAGATTGCCCTAACGCAGTATCTCTAATGGCAAATTATGGATACAGAATCATTAAAGCTCGTTGGGCATCCCAAAAGGATGAAGAATACGATGTATTGCTTTACATTGAAGGCACTGATCGTATAGGCTTGGTAAATGATGTAACCAAAATGATTTCTACTCAGCTAAGAGTAAATATCAAAGCCATATCAATTGATACACATAGTAGTATTTTTAAAGGACACATAACATTGTCAGTTAGGGATTCTAGAGAAGCTGAAAAAATGATTGCTAAACTGAAAGAAATTGACGGAATCATCCGTATCAATAGAGAAGTTTAGAATTTTAGTTAAACATAAAAAAGAGGCATCCTTTTACAGGATGCCTCTTCTCATTTCAATAAAATCAGAAATGAAAGATCTTTACTGACCTTGCTTTTCTTCATTACCTTTCAAAGTCAGATGGATTTCATCTATACGTACTTCTTCCATTGACTTTACAACAAACTTGAATCGATCTGTTTCGATGGCTTGACCAATACTAGGAATATCATGGTAAATCGATAAAATATACCCTCCTAGTGTTTCATAATCACCATCAGGTAAATTCCAATCATTATTTTCATTCAGGTAGTCAATTTCATGACGAGCACTTAACAGGAAGTTACTATCATCAATTTTCTGGAAAAGTAATTCTTCCTCATCATGTTCATCTTCAATCTCTCCGATGATTTCTTCCATCACATCTTCAACCGTCACAATTCCTGAAGTTCCTCCAAATTCATCAATTACCAACGCCATACTCTTTTTCTGAGTGTTGAATTTGATCATCAACTCATTGGCTAGCATTGCTTCTGGTACTGTAATGATTTCAGTAATGATATCAGTAATCTTTTCTGGCTTATTATACATATGAAATACATGACAATAACCTATGATATTATCAATGCTATCTTCATAAATAGGAATTTTAGAATGTCCACTTTCCATAAAGGCCTGCTTCAATTCCTCAATTGTTTCCTTCTTTTCACAAGCAATCACCTCTTTTCTAGGAATCATACACTCCCTTACTTGAATAGACTTGAATTCTAAGGCATTACTCAGAATTTTGGTATCTACATCCATTTGCTCATTTTGATCGTCTTTCTGAAGCATATGACGCTCAATGTAATCAGACAAATCCGAAAGCTTAAAAGGAGGGTGTTCTTCCGAATACTTCACCTTCAGTACTTTTGTGATAAATACATTCGATAACTTTTCTACAACCCAAACCAAAGGAAAACAAAGCGTGTAAATAATATTCATAGGGAAAGAACTCACCGCAAGAAACCCTTCTGGATTACTCAATGAAATACTTTTCGGAATAAATTCCGCTGTAGCCAATACTATGATTGTTGATATAATTGTTTGTATCAGAAGGGTTAAGACATCTACAGTACTTTCCAACAGATGAAACTTTTCAAGATAAGCTTCAATAGGTGGTTCTAGCATTGCGGCACTAAAAATACCATAGATAACAAGCGCTACTGTATTTCCGACCAAACAAGTAGAAATAAAGTGCGATCTATTTTCATAAAATTTAGATAAAATCGTTCCTGTTAAGGTCTCTTTCTTTTTTTGGAGAGCAACATAAAGGCGACTTGAAGAAACAAATGCAATTTCTACGGCTGAGAAAAAAGCCGAAAAAATTAACGAAATAACAACTGCAACCAGATTAATGTCCATAAGTGATCTATTTCTAAACGCTTCTCCTCGAAAAATATGTTCTTACTTATGAATTTGGGTCTGATTTAGACCCATTTTCTAGATATTTCATATTCTCTCACAGAATTATTCTAAACAATTATACAAATATTCAAAAAACAGAAGGACTTTTAAAGGTAGTCTTCTATTTTTGTGCCTTAAAGCTAACCTTCTAATTCTTTAAACAGTCATGCAAGAAAGATACGCACAGCGAGGTGTTTCAGCATCTAAGGAAGATATTCATAACGCTATCCAAAATTTGGACAAAGGAGTATTTCCTAAAGCATTTTGTAAAATTGTACCTGACTTCCTAGTAGGAGACGAAAAATATTGCAACATCATGCACGCTGACGGTGCTGGCACAAAATCTTCTCTAGCCTATTTGTATTGGAAAGAGACTGGTGACATGTCAGTGTGGAAAGGCATTGCGCAAGATGCCATCATCATGAACACAGATGACTTACTTTGTGTTGGGGCAACTGATAACATTCTACTTTCTTCTACAATCGGAAGAAATAAGAACCTAATTCCTGGTGAAGTTATTTCTGCGATTATCAATGGTACAGAAGAAGTTCTTCAAATGCTTCGTGATAATGGAATGAACATTATCAGTACTGGAGGTGAAACTGCTGATGTTGGAGACTTAGTAAGAACAATCATTGTAGACAGTACAGTTACTGCTCGAATGAAAAGAGAAGACGTAATTGACAATGCCAATATCTCTGAGGGAGATGTGATCATTGGTCTTTCTTCATTCGGTCAAGCAACTTACGAAACAGAGTACAACGGAGGAATGGGTAGTAATGGCCTTACTTCTGCTCGTCATGATGTATTTGCTCATTACCTTGCAGAAAAGTACCCTGAAAGTTTTGACCCAAGCGTTCCTAGAGATTTGGTATACAGTGGAAACAAAAAACTAGTAGATACAATTGCCGACGTCACTCTAGATGCTGGTAAACTAGTTCTTTCTCCTACGCGTACTTATGCTCCAGTAATCAGCAAAATTCTTAAAGAATATAGAAAGGTAATCAACGGAATGGTACACTGTAGTGGTGGTGCTCAAACTAAGATCCTTCACTTTGTTGATAACTTGCACATCATTAAGGATAACTTATTTGAGATTCCTCCTTTGTTCAAGCTTATCCAAGAAGAAAGTAAAACAGATTGGAAAGAAATGTATAAAGTTTTCAATATGGGGCATAGAATGGAAATTTATGTACCTCAACAATATGCTGAAGACATTATCTCAATTTCTAAGTCATTCAATATAGACGCTCAAATTATTGGTAGAGTTGAAGCTGCTGAGACTAAAAAGTTAACACTTACTAGTCCTCATGGAGAGTATATCTACTAGTATTTAATCGAGACCAAATAGAAAGCGATCCACTACTTAAAATAGAGGATCGCTTTTTTTTGTATACAAGAAAAAGGTAAAAAATAATGTAAAAAGGCTTTCTCAAATAAATTGAGAAAGCCTTCAAATTACCTTAGATAATCTAAGAATTAGTTAGACCAAAGATTAGCCTCATACTCAACTAATTCCATTTGGTAATCCAAGCCTTTATAAAGGGCTGTCTTAGGATCAGTATAGATATCTTGGATAAATTCATCTCTTGCAGTCGTGAACTTCAATACACGAGCATTGAATAGTCTTAGATCAAAAGATTCCTCTAAGTTTCTGTTTTCAGATAAGTTCGCTTCGTTATACCAGATTGCAAACTTGTTATCTTTGAATAAGTTGTCTACAAGCTCTTTATAACTGAAAGATGCAATTACTTTTTCGTAACCACCTTCACTGAATTCAGCAGGAACAGTTAGAGAGATTGCTTGAATATCATTTTTCCAAACACCTCTACGTTTATCGTAGATTACATCTTCTTTTACATCTACTAATAAGATTTTTTGAAGATCAATCTCTGAGTCGGCTCCTCCGCCCCAGTCTCCCCATTCGTCGTCGCCTCCACCACTGTCTTCTTCCTTAAGACGGTTTCTGAACTCTTGGTCAGACATACGAGTTTGAAGAGAATCGTTGATAAATGGTCTTACCATTCCATCTTTAGCTGCTTGAATGATCAAATCAGGTAAACGGTTACCTCTTGCATTATAAGGCTCGTTTATTTTTTCTCTTAGATCAATTCTAAGCCACATTGTTCTTTTGAACATAATATCTGCACTACGTATAGGTCTTACTGAGTAAGGATTCACTTCGTGTGCATCAATTTCTTGAGCAGAAGCATTAAACGCTCCAATCAAGAAAGTAAAAAGTATAAGACATTTTCTAAGCTCGCGCATAATAGAACTCGTTTTAATTCGCAATAGGCACCGGATAAACCGATGGTACGCTAACAGGTAGTTTTTGTCCTTTAGAGTTTACACGGTAAACTTTCTTAACTTCAACCACCAAGCGAGTATTTCCTTTCTTTGCATCCATCGACCATTTTTTAAGAGAAGCAGCAGCCATACCATTTTTAGTATTAAGCTTTAGCTTTTGTCTTCCTATTGGACGATTACCTTTTACAAAGATCACCTCAGCTTCAGCAACCTGATAACGTGCCTCTTTTGGTAATGTATTTTTAAACTCTTCGTCAGATTTAGCTTCTACGATCAACATTTTCATGTCATTCACCGCCAAACCTTTCATCAAATCAATAGCTTTTCCTCTTGAATCTTTCACTACAACTGTAGGCTTAGGTACTGCTTTAGTTGTGAAACTTTGCTTACCAATATAGTCGCTACCGTTATATACAGAAAGATCAACTTTTTTAGCCTTAGCACCTGGGTAGATAGTTACTAGACTACCTTGACCTTTGATTGCTTCAGCATTTGTAGTTTTGAAAGTAGGATTGTACGCTTGTCCTAGAGCAGGTACTTTTACATTCAATGTATTTGCACAACCTCTATACAATGTATTTACTGTTGTAGATTGAATTTCAATACTTGGTTTAACTACATAATACTCAGTATTAACATCAATCGTTTTAGGTCCAAATGGAGTAGAATATGTGATTGAACCAGACCATGATTTTTTAGCTTGACCGTTCTTATCATAGTCTTTATCTGAAGCTCTTGCTACAAACTCTACAGAACCTTTACCATCCTCAACTTTGATATTCGATTTACCAAACTTCATGTCTGGATCTTTCGAAGAAGAAGATGCAGCAATAAACATTTTTGCTTTATACTTAGTACCAGCAGCAACATATCTAGACTCAGGCATAACCATTGCCTCAACTCTATCAAAGTCAGTTTTAGCATCTGCCTTCTTAGCTAAATAAGCTAGAGCTTGACTCTCATACTTATAAACATCTGCTTTCAATTGCTCAATAAGAGCAAAACAAGCTACGTTAGGAGTATGATCAAATTGTAAATGAGCGAAATCCTTTTTACGGTTTTCGATATTTTTAGGATGGTCATTGTCATTGAATGCTTCAATATCACCACCATCTTTTGCAATTTTATCGTCAAACTGCTTAAGAACAGCTTCTACTTCCTCTGGCTTAATTTCAGGATCTGCCTCAAGGTTCTTTTTAATTACCCCTTTTACAAATGATGCATACTCATTTAATTTAGTTTGCATCGTGTAAGCTTCACCTTTACCATTTACTTCATTACCAATGGTATAAACCATTTGATCATCATACTTATCTAAATAAGTAATCTCTTGAGTTACAGGATCGTAACCTGCAATCTCTTTCAACTTCTCAACAACAACAGCATCGATATAGTCTTGAACTAATCCATCTGTTTTTTGCTGAATTGATTTAGCATCAGCATATACCTCTTTGATTTTCTTCTCAGTAGATTTAGCAGCTGCAGCTTCAATCATAGATACTGTCTCGGCGTTCTTGTAGATTGCTTGATCGTTACTTGCTTGTAAACTATCACGCATGAACATGAACTTTTCCAATACAGTAGAACTAACGTTAATTGCAAGCATGGCCATAAGTACAAGGTACATTAGGCCGATCATCTTCTGTCTTGGGGTTTCTTTAGCACCTCCTGCCATGTCTTAAAATTTAAGGTTGAACAATTATAAATTTCAGAAAAGGATGATTATCCTTTCATGGCTGACAGCATTTTGCCATAAACGCTATTCAATGACGTCAAGTTTGTAGTCAACTTCGTCATTTCTGACTTGAATTTCTCTGATTCCTTGCTTGCTTCTGACATACCTTCCATAGCAGTAGTTAAGTTGCCATAGAACTTGTTCATTTGCTTCAAGTGATTGTTCGTATCTTTTAACTCAATATCATAAAGTGCATTCAACGCACTAAGATTCTTATTGATATTTTGGATTTGTACGTGATACTCTTTTGCATCTTTTGCAGTGCTAGCCATTTCATTCATAGCACCCAAAGTTGTCGAGTATGCCTTGTTCAAATCACCCATAGACTTAGTTGCAGTCTGAAGAGTTTTAGTATATTCTGATGATGCTGTTGCAGCAGCACTAACGTCTTGAATTTGTTTAACACTAGTGTTCAACTTTTTGATGTTGTCACCTAGAGTTTCAAATGCAGCATCAGGAAGAGCTGGCATATTTGATTGCGTTGGAGCTACAGCTTTTACTGCTTCACCTTCTCCTGCCAACAACTGAGGATATACATTTTCCCAATTGTAATGCTTTTCTGGAGCAGGGATTGGAGCAACAGCTCCTAAGAAGAATAGAATTGCTTCAACACTAAGACCGATTGGAAGAATAACTCCCGCACCAGGATAGTGCATGATCTTAAACATCGCACCAATGATTACAACACCTGCACCAACGTTTGTCAAGATAGGCGCAACGACTCTAAAGAATTTTTCTCTTCCAGTTTCTTGATGTCTACCCATTTTGTAAGAATTTAAATCTTAATAATTTGTTTTAGAATTAGAATTAGGTTTATATAATTCAGCTCCCCACTGAATAATAATTCCCTTTAGTATGAAATAATAGTATATTACTGGAATTCGTATCCTGATGATCGGCCTAAGCTAATCATTACACAACGGAATCCAATGTATGAACGAGCTTGAGTTTCATACTCATACGAACGAGTTCCTGTTTGAACAAAGAAAGGGATATCTTTCCAAGAGCCACCTCTTACTACTTTTCTAGATTCGTTTGGATCTCTGAAAGTAGGGTTCAAATCCCAAACAACAGGGTAACTTGAAGGTGAATATGCGTCATCACACCACTCTGCTACATTTCCTGACATATCATAAAGTCCATATCCATTAGGGAAATATGATGCAACAGGTGCAGTATAAGCAAAACCATCATCATAATAATTACCACGTCCTGGTTTAAAGTTAGCTAAAGCACATCCTTTACCATTTCTGATATAAGGACCACCCCATGGGTACTTAGCCATATCTAGACCACCTCTGGCAGCATATTCCCACTCAGCTTCAGAAGGAAGTCTGAATGCAGGCATTTCATACATACCATTTTCAATGCGGTAATTATTATAATATTCTGTTCTCCAGTTTGTAAACTCTACTGCAGCTTTACGGCTTACACCAACTACTGGATAATCATCAAATGCAGGATGGCTGTAGTAATACTCTTGCATTGGTTCACCCATATGATAAGCGAAGTCCTTCTGCCAAACTGTAGTATCTGGCTTAAGTTCATTCTCAATTCTATCGGCATCCCAATCAGCACTAGTATCTGCTGCCTCAAGCATTTTCACGATAAACTGACGGTACTCATTATTTGTAACTTCAGTTTCATCCATGAAGAAGCCACTAATAGTGATCTGCTTATTCATATTGATTTTAGAAGATGTAATATCTTCATCTGCTTGTCCCATATGAAAAGTACCAGGAGGTACTACTGTCATTCCATAAGGAATAGTTTGTGAATCCCACTCTGGCCTATCCAATACACCAGTCAGTTCTCCACCATCGCCTTGTTCAGAACCAAAGGCTCCACAGCCCTGAAGCAAGATGGAGCTAGCCATTACAGCGATAATAAATCTCGTAAAGACAAATGAGCTATTCATAATTTTAGATTTTCGCACGGAATCTACGATTTTCAATTCGTATATGACTACTTGAAAATTTTTACAAAAACATAAAAGGGCTTTTAAACCCATACAGAAAAAAGTGTAAACAAAAATGAATCCAAATCTCAAACAAGTAGAAAATTTTCCTAAGTTTTATTCTAAGGTCTCGTATTCATGCTTACTACCCTGTTATAAATTGTAGTTCACGAATTACAAAATTCGATCCTAAATGAAGTAAAGACGTTAAGTTTTTATAAAAATATTCGTAAACACACTTTATAACTTGTGCAAAGTACGAAAAAAGGCTGTTAATGTCTAAATCTTGGTGTGCGGATTATTGATGGTTCTTGCTCATACGGTGCAAATAATCTAAATGATAACATGATCTCATGGGAAGACCTTTGTTTAGCATTCACTTGTTTCAATGTATAATCATAAGCATACCCTACTCTTAATCGGTTATGGTCCATGAAATACATCCCAGCAATTAAAGCCATTGCTTCATCTTCCCTCAAGGATAATCCTCCATATATCTTTTCATTATAAGTAGCTATCGTACTCAATTCAAAAGAATAGGCATTGAGGTCACTCTTTACCAATACTGAAGGTTGAAGCTCAATATTTTTCCCCAAATTAAAATTCAAACCTGCTATTACATTATAATGTAAGCTCAAAGAAGATAACCCTATACCTTCAGATTCAAGATCAGTCTGCTGTAAATGTGTTGCCCCAACTCCCGCAAACCACAAAGGGGTTTGATAATACAACCCTGCTCCTAAATCATAAGTAACCACCCCATCTACTCCAGTATTTTGTGCTAAAGGATCATTGGGATCTACAAATCGCAATACATCATAGTCAATCTGATAATTAACAGCTGATAAACGCATACCAAAAGATAGCTTGCCATTCTTTATAGGAATATAATAAGCTGCTGAAAGACCTATTTCTTGATTTGTTTGTCCTCCTAATTTATCATTAAGAAGATTTAGTCCTATACCGAAATTATTTCTTGAAAAAGGGAGTGATAAAGTAAAGACTTGTGTTTCTGGGGCTCCTCCTTCATCAAAACTTCCTTGGTAATTTGCCCACTGGGTTCGGTGAATCAAGCTTGCTTCCATCCATTTAGATACATTCCCTGCTAATGCAGGATTCAGATAAAACTGATTAAACATATACTGACTAAACTGTGGTTGTTGTTGAGCGGAAACACTCCCGACAGAAGTTAATAGCAAGAGCAAACAGAAAAGATTTCTTTTCATGATGTTATGTTAAGGAGTTAATTGGGTCTGGGTTATGGGTTAAAGGCTAAATTTTGTACTATTTTCAGCAAAAGCTTTCATCAAAATAGTTGCAACACCTTATCTTAATTCCATGATGGAAAACATAAATAAGTTATAAAAAAACTATTAGAGCTAGTCATAAAAAGTAAAGTGATAATTGCACAATTCGAATAAAATAAAAAAAGGCTATTGAGATAAGTATCTCAATAGCCTTTTCAGTGTTTTTTTGACCTGGAATTAATCCAATCCATTCACCTCTTTTACATATAATTCAATAGCACCAGTCATTGAAGGCGCATTTGGCATAGGAGCTTCAATATCTAACTCTAAGCCATGCTCTCTTACTGCACTTGCGGTTGTTGGGCCGAAAGCTGCTATTCTTGTTTCATTTTGAGCAAAATCAGGGAAGTTCTGGAATAAAGATTTAATACCAGAAGGACTGAAGAACGCAATAATATCGTAATAGATATCGCGAAGATCTGACAAATCACTCGCTACTGTTCTATAAATTACTGCTTCGCTGAAAGTACAGTTTTGTTCCTCCATAAATGTAGGGATATCATCTTTGCGGATATCAGAACATGGGAACAAGAACTTCTCTTTCTTGTGCTTTTTGATTACTTCCAAAAGATCCTTAGCGGTTTTTGTACCTGTAAAAATCTTTCTCTTACGAATTACAATGTACTTTTGAAGATAATTTGCGGTCTGCTCTGAGATACAGAAATACTTCATATCAGCAGGCATTTCGATCTTGAGCTCCTTGCAAATTCTGAAAAAATGGTCAATTGAATTTCGACTTGTAAAAATCACAGCTGTGTGTGCTAAAATATCGATCTTTTGTTGACGGAACTCTTTTACTGAGACTCCTTGTACCTCAATAAAAGGTCTAAAATCCACTTTCAGATCGTACTTCTGAGCCAATTTATGATATGGTGAGTCTTGATTGGCTGGTTCTGGTTGTGAAACTAAGATACTTTTGACCATTTTGGGTTTTTCTCTTCCACTGTCTTTCGCTGTTACGTTTGCCATGCTTTAATTATTAATATTAGAAAAACCGATCAGAATTGAATAAATATTTTTACAATCAATAGTGTAGGTAAAAATTCTGCACCACAAAAGTACGAAAATAAATAGTTCTTTTGAAGTGGTAGCTGTCTATAAACTGAAAAAGTTATAAAAAATGCTTTTAATAAGAGACTGATTACCACCAATAGCTCTAAAAATTCACGAGAACCTGGGAAAGGATTAAACAGTATAAACGCGAAACACATCAATACAATACTCATAAATACCTTAGTGAGTTCAACGTACTCTAAAAGATGTATTACTTGTAACTGTTTATTTCCTGTTATTTTTGATAAAGTCCACATTAAAGCCAAACGGGCTAACTCGATAGCAGTCGTAAACAAGAAGAAACCAATTGTCTTGATCCATAGATTTGGCTCCCAAAACAACTGATCCACCCATAAAACGCCCGAGTTATTTCCTTCATCACTTATTGTCACAAGTACCAATGTACTCATAATAATATACCCTAAGAAGAACAAAGAAATAGCTACTCCACTGTAACTATGTTGTTTCATCCTACGGAACGTGATCAGATCAAAAAAATGAGAAAATGACTGTGTATCAAACCTTAAACCTACTCGCCTAAATAGGAAAGTTAAAACAATAAACAAACTAATACATATCAACAAAATCTCCTGTCGTTGAGTATCGTCTGGTCTTGTTTTTAACAAAACATTTTCTTGAGTTTCGACCCTAAAGGCATCGTCTGTCAATCTTGTTGATAATACCTGTGCTAAAGGTGGTTTTGCCTGAAATAGTGCACTATTCACTACTAAAAGGACATCATCGTTTTTTTCTATTCTTAAATCACCAATTCGTCTTCTCCAAGTTTCAGTTGAATCTATAGTGGTAAATAATAAAACATCACCGATAAATACATCTGTTTTCTTTGGTACTTTAATTTCGATATAGTCTTCGGAATGAAATGATGAAGAAATATTGAGAAAAAACTGTTTTTGCCCTTGGTGACGTTTTGGCGTAAAAGGAATCAAGCCTTCCCATTTATGAGAATAAACTTTCCAATCATCTTCTAATGAATAGACTGCATGCAGCTTGCTTTGCTGTGCTACTAATAATTGAGTCTGTAAAAGAATGATTAAAGTAAGAAGCTGTTTCCACATACCAAACGCCATTTCAATTTTCTGTCGGTCTAAAATACAAACTTACTGTATAGTCACCTACTTTTAAAATAAAGTGATAAAGAGATTTTTATTACTTTCGGGTTATAAACTTTTAAAACTAAAATCAACTATGAATAAACAACAAACTTTATTCTTAGCAAGTATACTTGGTGCTTTAGCCGTTAGTATCGGTGCTTTTGGTGCTCATGGGCTGGAAAGTACCTTAGTAGCCAACGGACGTGTAGAGACTTTTGAAGTTGGAACAAAGTACTTCTTTTATCATACCATTGCCCTATTTATTACAGGCTTATTGATGAAAGAAAAAGAAAATGCTTGGTTCAAAAGAGCTTCTATACTATTTACAGTTGGTATTATAATTTTCTCAGGAAGTCTTTTTACACTTTCTATAACTAATATCAGATGGCTAGGAGCTATCACTCCTATTGGTGGTGTTGGTTTTATTTTGGGTTGGTTATTTTTAGCCTTAGGCGTAAATAAAAAGTAAATTAAAAATGCTTTAGGTTTCTTCTTTTACCTAAAGCATTTTTCTTATTAGAACTTCTCTCCTACAAGCCTTCCTATTTCAGTAAGGAATTTCTCATCTACTTCATTAAAATCTGACAGTTCTTTGCTGTCTACATCTAGAACAGCAACAACCTCTTCACCCTTAAAGATAGGTACTACAACTTCAGATTTTGAAAGCGAACTACAAGCTATATGTCCAGGAAAACTCTCAACATCGTCTACAACCAAGGTTTTTCGTTGTGTATAAGCAGCTCCACAAACTCCTTTTGTAAAAGGAATTCTTGTACAAGCTACAGGCCCTTGAAATGGCCCTAGTACCAACTGATTTTCTTTAGTTAGATAAAAACCTACCCAAAAGAAATCAAAAGCTTCTTTCAAAACTGCTGCTACATTAGCCAAGTTTGCAGTCAAATCTGTTTCATAAGTGATTAATCCTTTGATTTGAGGAAGAATCGCTTCATATATCTCTGTTTTATCTTGAGTCTTTGGTAAAATTAAATCTTCTGCCATATCACTTTCTTTTTTCGTCCTTGTATTACAAAAATAACGGCTAATTGTTTTAATTCCTTCACTTTCTTTAGCTTTCAGAAAATAGGATTATTATCATCAAAAAATGGATTGCTTTTAAAGTCATTGTTTTGTTGATTTGTATGACTTTCAAAACACAGCACATCTTAACCTCCTCAACACACTAATTTTGCTCAAGACGAGCAGACGAAAATGAAATCATAATCTGTGTATATGATACATAGAACTACACTATAATAATTAAATATGAAAATGAGAACGTTGAGCATGTCGCTAGCAATTTTACTTTGCACTTTTGCGACTAATGTCTTCGCACAATCTTTTACAGGCCCTCAAAAAACACAGGGCTACGCCGATTTTGGAGACAAAATCACATTCATCTTCGATGAAGCACTTTATGGTATCAAACCTCAAGAAAAAGTAACTGTAACAGGTGAATTTAGAGGATGGGATGCCGATATGGATAATCAAGAATGGCAATTGAAAAAGACAGGTGAAGCTTGGATGCTTACCATCGACAATGCCGATTTTGGGAAAATCAAACCTAATACCGAATTCAAGTTTAGAGTCGATGATGGTGCTTGGATTGATCCTGCAGATGGTATTGACAATGTAAGAAATGGAAACTTGGTTTTCATGATCGAACGCATCACAAAAAGTCTTCGTGCCGAACTTCGCTCTGACCGTCTAATTTGGGCAGAAATTCAAGGAGACAGGGTTCTGGTTCCTTCTGAATATAAAATCTTCGATAGCAAAGGCAAAGAAATCAAAGTTGCTGGTGTTTTACCAAACGAATCTCGTTCTACACTCATCGTTCCTGCTGAAGAACTTGACAAAAGACGAGTTTATTACCTAGAAATTCCAGCTTTAGGTCTTAGAGCCGAATGTTCTTACGATGGTTGGTTCCGCGAACTTTATTCTACAAAAGAGCTAGGAGCCAATATCGATAATGACACAACAGCAATCCGTATTTTTTCTCCTCGTGCCGACTTGGTGAAATTATACCTTTACAAAGGCAGATACGATGAAAATGCTTATGAGACCATTGAGATGGCTCAAGATAAAGACGGTGTTTGGGAAACAATCATTCCTGAAAACCTTCATGGTATCTACTACGACTTCACTGTACATGGAGCTGTAGAAAAGGGAAACAATTTCTACGAATCTATTCCTGTTCATATTTCTGACCCTTACACTCGTGTGAGTGACAATACTTTTGGAAAAGGACGTATTTGGGAAAGAACAACTCCTGCTTCGCCATTGAAAAATGGAATTCCAGCCATGGAAGATGTGATTTCTTACGAAGTCCATGTTCAAGATTTCACAGATCAACTTCCTGTTTCTGATGATATCAAAGGTCGTTTCCCTGCCATGATAAAATCTGGATTAAAAAATGATAGAGGAGAGAAAATTGGTTTCGATTATTTGGTAGACTTAGGTATCAATACCGTTCACCTTATGCCTGTCCAAGAATATCTTCATTTCCCTGATGAAGATTGGAAAGCATCATTCAAAGATGATCCTTATATGATTGAACAAGGGATCAGTGAAGAAAACTACCAATGGGGTTACCGTACATCTCATGCTTTTGCCGTAGAATCTAAATACAGAACGAAAGGAAAAGAGCCAGGAGAAGAAAGAGATGAGTTCCGTGATTTGGTTCAAGCCTTTCACGACAAAGACATTGCCGTAATTATTGACATTGTGCCAAACCACACACATGAAGATATGGCTAGTAAAACATTCTACCATCACTTCAATGTATTGGACAAACAATATTACTATCGTACCAAAGACTATGAGCATATTGGTGCTTATGGTAATGAGGTAAAAACAGAAGATCGCCCGATGACTCAACGTTGGTTGATTGAACAATGCCAATACTACATCAATGAATTTGGTATTGATGGTTTCCGTATTGACTTGGCAGGACAGATTGATGAGCAAACTTTAAAAGCCTTAAAAGATGCTCTAGGCCACGATAAAATCATTTATGGAGAAGCTTGGATTGCCTCAAACGATCCGAATTATGAAAACAATCCAGATTGGGATTGGTACAAAGAAGATGCTCCGATCACTTTCTTCCAAGATGATTCTCGTGGAGCTTACAAAGGTCCTGTTTTTGAATTGAAGGATAAAGCAAAACACCGTGGATGGGCTGGTGGAAAATTTGATGAGCGTGACAATGTGATGCTCGGATTGGCTGCCAAATTCAAAGATGACAAAACACCAAACAGTGGTATTACATACTTGGACATCCATGATAACTTTGCTTTGGCAGATCAGTTTGGTTCAAAAGATTTTGATGGTCGCTACGGTGTAGATCAAGACGAATATAAAATTGCAACTACTTTGATGTACACAACACTTGGTCCAATTGTAACTCATGGTGGTTCTGAAATCATGCGTTCGAAAGCTCATGCACCACTTATGGAAGTAGAGAAAGAAACTAAAGAAGGTTACAAAGTTTATATGCACGGTTTTCGTGACAGCTACAACCACCGTATAGCCAACCAATTTGTATGGTCTCAAGTAGGGCAAAAGCCTCAAGAAGGAAATACAAATGATTATGCCAATATGCATGCATACTGGAAAGGGATGAATGAATTCCGTTTATCTGAATATGGTGAAGTATTCCGTGTAGCTGATGCTGTTTCTGATGACTACTACCAATTCTTCACACCTGAATCAACAACGATGTTGGGATATTTAGTAGATGAAAAAGTATTTGTTCTTCTGAATGCAGGTCAAGAAGCTGGAACTTTCGAAAACATCACTCTTCCTGAAGGAAAATGGAAATTGATCGCAAATACAAAAGAAATCGATCACAAAAAAGGAATAAGAGATAGCAAAGACAAAATGAAACTGAAAACAGGCCAAGCCATCAACATTGATGTGGAGCCAACTTCAGTATACATTTGGGTTAAACAATAATCTTATTTTATAAATAAAATTAAACGTAAGGGTAGGCAATTTGTCTGCCCTTATTTTTTGTCTCAACTAATTTTCAATTGAAATATTAAAAGTCACACACCCAAACTACTCACACTCAATAACAATGTATAAAAACACAATTCGTCAAGTACTTTTTTATCAATACAACTGTATAAAAACATTGTATTAAAGTATCCCTAACATATTCTAACGCTACATTTCTTGTCTATTTTTCAACTTATATTTGACCTTAACCTTATTTTAATGAAAGCCATTTTCTCATTCGATATAAGAAAGAAAGTACTTTCAAGCTAAATAACTACAATCAAAAAGATGGATACAAACAAGCTTTTAGCTTACGAGAGTCGTAAAGCTAACCCTACTACAATCTGGTTACTATTTTTATTCTTAGGCTGGTCGTATGGCTCTCTAGACAAAATGGGAAAACAAATCTTTTACTACCTTACTTTAGGTGGACTAGGTTTTTGGGCTCTTATCCGATTGTTCACACTTCATGGTTCTATCAAAGAGTATAATAGAGGAGTTGCTGAGCAAGTCGGGTTGAATGAAGAAGAAATGTTTACCCTCAACCTTATTTAGTACTCTGATAATTCACTATCAAATCACTATAGGCTATTCTATTAAATTAGAGTAGCCTTTTTCTTTTTATCTCGTATACAACAATATATTTTTACTCTAAATAATTTTTCAACTAATGAAAAGTAATACCTACAAACCTCGCTTTAAGCCGTTTTACTTCACATTTTGCCTATTTATTTTGTTATTCTCTGTAACCGTGAGTGTTCGAGTTGTTCGTGTATTTTTCTCTGAACTTAAAGAGTTAGATACTACAATAATTTTAGGTAGCAGTCTTATTCTTTTTGTTCTTCTAGCACTTTCCCTAATTTCTTTTCACTTCATAATAAATTCCATAAAAACTATAAAGTTCAGTGATCAAGGTATTTATTATAGAGACTTTCTAAAGAACAAATCAGAGAAAATAAAATGGAAATATATTAAAGGTTATAGTACAGGGGAAGTAAGTGGGAATATCTCATACGAGTTTCTTATAATACAGATGCATAATTCTAGTTTAGAAATAGAATTGAATAGTCTCAATTATTGGAAATTCTCTGAAATTGAACCTTATCTCAAGTCTAAAACTAAATTCTTAGGTACCGTTTCTTGTAAACAAAATATTTTAGGACAAAATATCTACACATACCATACTAAAAATCAATTCAAAAATACGAAGTCAAAGCACAAGATTTTGAGAGCAAAATGAAAAAAGAATAGGCTATTTCGGAAAAAATGAATCGTTTGATTACGATTCCCACAAACACTCTAGAAACTCATTTTCAACCAAATACAACCCCATTAAATTATCCCCTTTGTTTATCCGTTCATCTTCTACCTACTTTTTAGATTTTGATCGTTCCCAAAATTCTCTCAATATAAAGTAGTAAATCAATAAGGTTATTGCTCCTAAAACCGAAGCATAGATATCATAAACATCCGTCACCTTTGAGGCTAAAAACTGAGGGTATTTTTCTTCATAAATCAAAAATGCGGATATCATTATTGCACTGAAAATCATCAATACATGCCCCTTTAACTTTTCTAACCTAAAGGCAAAAACAACGACAAGTGCACCTCCAATAATAGCTCCTAAAAAATTGGGTAAAGCGCCCAAGACTACAGTAAAAAATGATTCTTCTCCGAATTGAGGTCTGAGCCATTCTTTATTCAAAACAAACAATAAACCTAAAAAAATAATTACCAACACATGAAAACCAGCCAAATATGTTTTTTCAAACTTTGACTCCTTGAAAATTGAATTCTTTTCCATTATTTAGACCAAAAAACTAATCAATAGCTAAACATTGATTTCAACTTAAAAAGAAAAAGCTACCTCATTTTCATGAAGTAGCCTATATTTTATCTCGAAAACTATTTTTCTTAGCAGTACTCTGCAAAAACAGCTTTTAAGTGCTCACCGATCATCTCAGCAGAACGACCTTCGATATGGTGTCTTTCTACGAAATGTACCAACTCACCGTCTTTGAACAATGCAATTGATGGAGACGATGGAGGGTAAGGTAACATATATTCTCTTGCTTTTTGTACAGCCTCACGGTCAACACCTGCAAATACAGTTGCCAATGTTTCAGGTTTCTTTTCAGAGTTAGCTACTGCATGACGTACACCCGGACGAGCTGTACCTGCCGCACAACCACATACTGAGTTGACAACCATCAATACTGTTCCCTCTTGTTTCCCTAGGATTTCATCTACTTGAGCTTCTGTAGTTACGTCTAAAAATCCGTCTGCTACTAGCTCCTCCTTCATAGGAGTTGTTAAATGTTCTGGATACATTCTATCTATTATTTATAAAGTAAATACTAATTAAAATTCGCAGTAACATACTGCATCTTTTTAAACTCATAATTCAAGCTTTTGTTAGCTCAAATCTTATAAAAATCCGAGTTCAAGTTTTGCTGCCTCAGACATCATATCTTGATGGTAAGGAGGCTCGAAAGTAAGATCAAGTGTTACCTCTCCTACTCCTGGGATCGCCTCAATTGCAGCTTTTGTTTCACTTGGAAGTGCTTCAGCTGAAGGACAGTTAGGAGACGTCAATGTCATTTGTACAAAAACATTGTCATTTGGTGGATAAACAGTAATCTCATAGATGAGTCCTAGCTCGTAGATATCCACTGGAATCTCTGGATCAAATACGGTTTTAATCGCAGTGATCACACGATCGCGCATGCTGATTTCTTCGCTCATTTTATATAAAGTAGCTTAAGTTCTTGATTAATTTTTTACTGTGCTATAAGCAATGGCAAACAATTTCATTTGTTTGATCATAGCCGCAAATCCGTTTGAACGTTGCGAACCAATCACACTGCTCATACCTATTTTCTCAATGAAATATAAATCTGCATTCAAGATTTCTTGAGGTGTTCTTTCAGACAATACACGAATCAGTAGGCTGATTAGTCCTTTTGTTATATCCGTATTACTATCTGCTTTATAGATCACTTTCCCATCTACAAGCTCAGTAGTCAACCATACTTTAGATTGGCATCCTTTAATCAGATTTTCATCTTTGTAATGCTCTTCTTCCAAAGCTGGTAACTGTTGCCCAAGCTCCATGATATAGAAAATAATACTCTCTCTATCTTCTCCTAAAAATGAGAAGTCCTCAATAATCGCGTCTTGAATCTGATTTATTTCCATTTGTTATTTTCTCTTCGAATGCTCTCTTTATCTGTTGAAAAAGTGAAATTGTAATTCACTTTCCGTATTCAAAAGTAGAACTTTTTTGTAAAAGTTCTGTTGGCTAAGCTTCATTTAAATTGGTTAACCAAACATTTTCACAATGCGCTCCAATCCTTCTACCAAACGGTCAATTTCTGCTTCGGTATTGTAGAAAGACATAGAGATACGAGCTGTACCTTCTATCCCAAATCTTTTCATCAATGGCTGAGCACAATGGTGTCCCGTACGGATAGCAATACCTCTTGCATCTAGCATCATTCCCAAATCATAAGGGTGAATGGTCTCTGATGTTAGAGAAATCACACTTACTTTTTCTGGAGCTGTACCCAAGATGTTTAGACCATCAATCTTTTCGATTTTGTCTGTAGCGTAGTTCAACAACTCTGTTTCGTAAGCCGCAATTTTGTCTTTACCAATTGCATCTACATATTCCAATGCCAAACGCATCGCGATGGTATCTGCAATGTTTGGTGTTCCTGGCTCAAAACGGAATGGTACATCATTGTAAGTTGTTTTCTCGAAAGTCACTTCCTTGATCATTTCGCCACCCCCCATAAATGGAGGCAATTGTTCAAGCAATTCTTTCTTTCCGAACAATGCGCCAAAACCAGTCGGCCCATAAAGTTTATGCCCAGAAAGTGCATAGAAATCACAATCCAATTCTTGTACATCTACAGGAAGATGAGAACTTGACTGTGCTCCGTCTATCATGACTTTCGCACCAACGGCATGTGCTTTCTTGATAATTTCTCGAACAGGATTGATTGTCCCTAAAGCATTAGATGCATAAACAACCGATACAAGTTTTGTTTTTTCTGAAAGTAATTCATCATAAACGCTCATATCTAATGCTCCATTGTCAAGAACAGGAATAACTTTTAGTGTTGCTCCTTTCTCTTCACAAAGCATTTGCCAAGGCACAATATTCGCGTGATGCTCTATAGCTGAAATGATGATTTCATCACCTTCTTTTACGAACTTCTTTCCAAAAGTCTGAGCGACTAAGTTGATACTTTCAGTTGTTCCTTTTGTGAAAACAATCTCTGCATCTTCTTTTGCATTCAGAAACTTCTGAAGGGCTGTACGAGTATCTTCAAAATGACGAGTTGCTTTATCAGCCATAAAGTGTGCTCCACGGTGAACATTGGAATTGTAACCACGGTAATAACCGTCTAGAGCTTCTATTACTGAAATTGGTTTTTGAGTCGTAGCAGCATTATCAAAATATGCTAAAGGATGACCGTTGACTTCTTGATGAAGGATGGGGAAATCCTTACGAATTTTATCTATATCTAACATTTGATCTCTAGCCTATATTTAGAATCTTTCTATATATAATGACAAAAATAGAAAAAGGTTTTCGGATTATCCTTTCTCATGCTTAAAACCTGTCCTTGAGTCTTTTGTTTTTTTGACTTTTATAAATATTCACTTGTCTTTTTTGGTTATAAAAGTAAATCTGAGTAGAATCAAGCACTCATCTAAACTTTAATACTTGACAAATACGATTATGTCACATACACATCACCACCACGGACATCATCATCACATCCCGAGCGGAAAAAAGCTACTCGGAGTTATTGTATTAAACATACTGATTACAGTCTCTCAGCTTATTGGAGCTATATTCAGTGGAAGTTTGGCTTTGTTATCAGATGCGATGCACAACTTCAGTGACGTAGCAGCCTTAGTCATTAGCTACATCGCAAACCGACTTTCGAGGAAAAACTATACGGCATCAAAATCATATGGATATAAAAGAGCTGAAATTGTTGCTGCTCTTATCAACACGACTGCTCTGATAGGAATCGGAATCTATATCTTAGTAGAAGCTATTGGAAGATTAATTAGCACTCACACAGAAGAAGTACATGGAATGACAGTAGTATGGCTTGCTACATTTAGTATTGCAGCCAATGGACTAAGTGTTATTCTGCTTTCTCAAGATGCTAAACACAATATGAATATGCGTTCGGCATATTTACATTTACTGACCGATACACTTTCTTCTGTGGCTGTACTGGCTGGTGGTCTGATGACCTATTATTATCAGATTTACTGGGTTGATAGTGTTCTTTCAATCATGATTGCAGTTCTCCTTATTTATTCAAGCTGGGGACTGATGACTGAAACTATCCATGTAATCATGCAATTTGCTCCTTCTAATATTGATTTGGTAGAGCTAGAAAAGAGGATTGAAAAAATACCTGGTATAAAAGACATGCATCATGCTCATATCTGGCAATTGAACGACCAAGAAATTCATTTCCAAGCACACATTGATTTGGTTGAGGATTTGAAAACTTCAGAGAACTGTAAACTAATGAATGAGGTCGAGATGATTTTACACAATGAATTCGGCATAGATCATATCATCTTACAGGCAGAATATGGCACTACAGATGATAAAAAGCTGATTGTGCAAGATCATATTTAGTTTTACTACTTCACATTATCATTCCAGTTCAATTATGATTAGAAATGGTAATGTGAAGCATATAACAAAGAGTACATTAACCAATGAAAACCCACTATTCATATTGCTTAAAAGTCTCTATTTTTTGTTAAAATAAATATAGGACAATTTTAAACTTACTAATATTCAACATCTTAAAGCTATAAAATCACTGATTCCCTCTATATCATACCCATTTTCAGTGATCATTTTTAAACAACAGATCTATACCTTTACTCATATCGCATTTATAATCATATAGTTTCAATACTGTATCACTTTCACGAAGGTGTTAACATCTCTTTTTACTCAAATCATTTTACCAATTCATAAACAGAATTGAATTAAGAGGTTACACCTATCCAAAAACTAAAATCAATTATTTACATGACGCTTTAATGCATTTCATATGCACCTCTCTCAAAAGCGTTCAAAAACACTTTAAAGATGAAACTAAAATCTTTGCTTTCATTAGCACTAGTATCATTACTTTTTTTTACAAGTTGTACTAAAGACGAATCAATTTCACTTCAACCAGATGCTAAAGGTTCTAACCAAAGAACCGCAAACGGAGGAAACAATGCATTAGGAATGTGGCTATGGTACCTTGAAGGTACAGGCTACAGTACACATGATGCACTAGCAGACAAACTAGCTACAGTAGGCGTAAATAGAATTTATGTAAAAGTCGGAGATGGTACTAGCCAATGGGATGAGGCTAGTAACACTGCACTTGTGAATGCCTATCGCCAGAAAGGAATTGAGGTTTGGGCTTGGGCCTATAACTACCCAGGTAATGTTCAGACTCAAGCTGACATTCTTTATCAAGCAGCACAAACAGGTTATGAAGGTTTCGTTACTGACATTGAAGTAGAATTTGATGGAAAAACAACAGAGCTACACAGTATCTTCGGTGCATTCAGAACAGCAATCAACGATGCAATCAGTGCAGGACACACAACTTCTGACTTTAAGCTGTATTGTACCTCATGGGGTAACCCTGTAGATCATGGTATGCGTGTAGATATCATTGATCAATACGTTGATGCTCACATGCCACAAACTTATTTGGAAGTATGGGGTAGCAGCTATATGGCAGATCCTACTTATTGGGTTAACTATGGAACTAACGAATACCGTAATGAAGGTTGTGTGAAGCCTATTCACCATATTGTAAGTGCTGAATATGATGTAATCACATCTTCTCAGATCAACACTTTTATTGCCGCTGCTGGCGCAGAAACTTCAGTTTGGAGAATCCCAGGTGAAGGAACACCTCTTTCTATCTGGAATACATTGGAGCTTGTAAACTGGCAAGCAGACCTTGGATATGAGTCTTCCAACCCAACCCCACCATCTGACATTACAGATATTATAGGACATTGGGCGGAAACAGAAATTAATTATATGGTAGCAAATGGTTACATGTCAGGATATGGAGATGGAACTTTCAAACCTAATAATACCCTTACAAGAGCTGAATTTGCGGCAATGCTTGTTTCTACACTTTCTCCAGAGGTAAAACCAGAATATGCTAGCCGTAACTTCAGTGATATTAGTGGACACTGGGCTGAAGATAAAATACTTCAAGCTGCTAGAGCTGGATATTTAGCTGGAAATAGCGATGGCACCTTCAACCCGAATACAAATATTACTAGAACTGAAGTTCTAGCTGTATTGGCAAGTCACCCTAGTGGTATTACAGGTTGTCTTGGAATGCTAAATTCATACACCGATAAAGACAATATTGCTTCTTGGGCAGAACAAGCTATTGCAAATGCAACTGCAAGAGGTCTTGTTGCTAATTACCCTACCAAAACAACTCTTTATCCTAATGAAAATGCATACCGTTGTGAAGCTGTTGTCGGATTATACCAATTGATGGCTGCCGATGGCGTAGCACCTACATACCAAAATCAATACATAGTAGTTCCTGCTTCAGACGCTTGTGATGGTGGAGGGAGTACGGTTCCATACATCGAAGGAGTACCTTATTTCTATCAGTTGAATAACTCTATTAATCCTTACGGATCTTGTCAGAATACTGCAATAGCAATGATTCTTAAGTATTATGGCGCTAATGTAGTACCTGATGATATTTCAAATTACTACGGTACGAGTCAAGCGCAGACAGTTCCCGGATTTGAAACTGTATTCAACTCTGAAGCTGCATATTTCAATCTGAACATTCGTGATAAAGGAACGACACAAGGTAGTGTCCAACAACTACAACAGTTGCTTGCTGATGGAAAACCTACCGCTGCTCATGGTTATACAACAGACTATGGACACCTAATTGTATTCATCGGTTTTGATGGTGAATACTACTATGCACACGATCCTTATGGTTCTTGGAATGAAGTTCCTTACAGTGTGGGTGGTTATTACAACAACAGTACTATTGGAAATACAATTAAGTATCACAAAAGTGCGATAGAGGATGCCTTTGCTCCTGATGGTTATATTTGGTTACATGAAATTGTGGAAGTTACTCAATAGTATTTGAGTTATTTCTCTTAATTCATTCTAACTTAAAAACTCAGTCTTTAGACCTTTTGGGAGGTGATAGAGACTGAGTTTTTTATTTCAAGAAGTTATTTTAAAGTGAATAATCCCCAAAACCAGATATACTCTATATAGTCTGGAAATTATATCTAGTGCAAATGTTTAATAAATCCATTAGAGTGAAATTCTACCTTTACTGACTTCTTCATCTTGAATAAAAAAAGTCTTTAAGCTGCTCCTCAAATAAGCCTTCATCTTTATTTTGAAAAGAAAAATATTCCTTCTTTATATCTTAAGAACTTTCTCTTTTACCTTCTTTTCTTGTACTTATTAATTCTTCAGTACTAAGAGAACATAAAAAAATAGGTAAGACTATCCTTAGAGTTAACGAAGTGAGCGAGTGCAACATCTAAGGATTTCTCTGTGACAGCAGGAGTCTTTAGACTCCAAAATTGACTAAAAAGTCGAGTCTGAAGACTCTGGTATACATTTATGAGTTCTTAGAGTTACTCTAAGAACAGTTTTTTTACCTAAATAGACATGTTCACCTACTTTACTCCCCCTCCAACACTGTAATTTTACATCCTCCTTCCCCATAGCTATAAAAAATCAGCTATTCTTATATAAAGAATACAACGAACACATGTTTCGGTGAAACAGAACACAACAAAAAAGCATCGAACAAATGAATGTCCGATGCTTTAATATATTATCTAGTATAGCTATTACTGAATACTACCTTGAGTAATATCTACCTCCGCTTGAGGTACTGGCCAGTATTTATTAGACTCTGCCCAACCTGTTAGCTTTGTAGCCTTACCTGTACGTACCAAATCAGGGTAACGGTCATTCTCACCAGCAAGCTCCAAACGTCTTTCTAATAAGATAGCTTCCAATAAAGCGTTTCCTGTAAGGTTTTTAGCTCCTAGGCTTCTTACAGCTCTCAACTCATTCAATGCTTGAGCCGCTTCTCCATCAGCACCAGTTCTTTGAGATGCTTCAGCAAAAAGTAAAAGTACTTCTGCATAACGCATCAAACGCATATTATTACCATTGTTTCTGATTTCTTGCGAACGATCAGATGGGCTTACATACATTTTACCTTGGTAGTAACCTGTACGGTCAAATACTAACTTTGACTTACCTTCTTCAACTGCATCCTCTGCTGCTGCAATAGCATCTGCATCACCAGAAATATTTGCAGCTTCTAGAGCTGCGTACTCAGATGCCAACTCAATTTCGAAAACTCTTTCAGTTGACAACATTGTAACCTCTTTTCTGACCATATCACCTTCTGCATCATACGCTGCCGCTAAATCTGAAGATGGTTGGTTGATACCGAAACCATAAGTAATTCCTCTTGGTAGCATAAATAGCGTAGAGAAGTTACCATTGTTTGTAAATGCACTTCCTTCTTCTGATGAGTTGAAGAAAGAAATTTCGAAGATTGATTCCACTCCATGTTCTCCGTTAAAAGAGAAGATATTAGCATAATCAGAATCTAAACGGTACTCACCAGAGTCAATCACTTTTTTAGCCCAAGCTTTTGCATCAGCATAGTTACCTGCATACATATTTACTTTAGCCAAATAAGCTTGTGCAGCACCTTTACTTACACGTCCTAATTCTAGCCCTTCATTACTTTTCACCCAAAGTCCAGCCTCTGCTGCTTCAAGGTCTTCAAGAATAAAAGCATAAGCTACCTCAGGTTCTACTTGAGTCAACTCAGTATCAGGAGTCATTACCGTTCCGTCTACAACCACAATTCTTCCAAAAACTCGAACTAATTGGAAATGATACAACGCACGAAGAAAACGAGCTTCACCTAAAAGTCTTGCTTTCATTGCTGGTGAAGAGAACAAACTCTCATCCATCTTAGAGATACCATCAATAGCTTGATTTGCTTTGTTGATTCCTCTGTAGTTCAAACGCCAAGTATTAAGAATAATACCCGTATCACGTGGAGGAGTGAAAGTTTTTAATTGATCGAAACCACTGTGGTCTCCATCGCTACCACTATATACCGAGTTGTCACTCAAAGCTTCATTAAAAGCCCAGTATCCCCAACCCCAACGGTAATCTTTCAAATCTGAATAAGCTGCAGTAAGAGATGCTAATGCTTTTTCTTCACTATTGAAATAAACATCTGTTGTTTCTTCACCTGGTTTTACAACCTCTAAGAATTCATCACTACAAGATGTTGAGAATAAACTTGCTGCTCCCAAGCCTACTGCAACTATATATTTTTTAAAAAACGTATTCATATTCATTCGTTTTAAAATTCCTCAAAAAAATTACATTTTCAGTTTAAGCCCGAAAGTGAAAGTACGTGCCACTGGATAAGTACCAATGTCAAGACCACTAATACCATTTTCAGGATCAGCACCCGTATAGTCTGTCATAGTCCATAGGTTTTGTGCCGAGAAGTAAAGTTTTGCGGATTGTAACTTAGCTTTGCTCAACAAGCTTGATGGAAGGTTATAAGCAAAAGTTAAGTTTTTCAAACGTAAATACGAACCATCTTCCACATAACGGTCTGAAGTACGGAATGTGTTGTTTACATCATTACCGCTCAAACGTGGAATATCCGTATTTGTGTTTTCAGGAGTCCAAGAGTTCAACAACTCTCTATGTTTGTTTGTAGCATCGAAACGGATCAAGTGAGTTTTCATACCATTGAAAATCTTGTTTCCTTCAGAACCTTGGAAGAAAACTGCAAGCTCAAATCCTTTGTATGAAGCTGAAAGGTTAAGACCATAAGTGAAATCTGGAATTGGTGAACCCAAAAATGTTTTATCATCATCATTTACAACACCGTCACCATTTACATCTACAAATTTCTGATCACCTGGTTGCAGGCCTTCATTTGCTTCTCCTTGCTGTACAGCATAGTTATCAATTTCTTCTTGTGTTTGGAATACACCATCTGTTTTGAAACCGAAGAAGTAACCAATAGGGTATCCAACTTCGTTTCTTGAAGCATTTCCTAAATAATAACCACCTGTAGTCATTGGCTCTCCATCACCAAGAGATGTTACTTCATTTTGGTAAGTCGTAAAGTTACCAGATATGCTATAACGGAAGTCTGAACCAATTTCATCATTCCATTCAGCGCTCAATTCAAAACCTTTGTTATTTACAGAACCTACATTTGATGTTGGTCCACCTTCATAACCATAGTAGTAAGGAATTGGAACACTTAGCAACATATCATTTGTATTCTTATTGTACCATTCAGCAGTTGCTTGTAGACGTCCGTCCAAAGCAGAGATATCAACACCAATGTTAGTAGACTCTGCAGTCTCCCATTGGATAGAAGCATCTCTCATTCCACTTACATAGTACCCTTGGTAACGTTGTTCACCTGCTCCAAATAAGTAACGGTATTGGTTATCTCCATTCATTGTTACTTGGTATGGGTAACGACCTATATTGTTATTACCAATTTGTCCCCAACCAGCTCTCAAACTCAAGTTATCCAACCATTCTTTATCTGCAAGGAAACTTTCTTTTGATAGATCCCAACCTGCTGCAAAAGAAGGGAAATAACTCCACTTGTTTCCTTCTGCAAATCTAGAAGAACCATCTGCACGGAAACTCGCTGTAATTTTGTAACGATCTAAGAACTTGTAGTTGATACGTCCTAGGTAAGATTCCATTCTTAACTCTGAAGCAGAACCAGAAACATTCATACCATCTGTTGCTGCAGAAAGATACCAAAGTGCAGGATCCTCGTTAGGAATATTAGTAGCTGAAGCAGATAACCATTCATCGTCCCATGTTTCAGCTGTATGACCAACTAAAATATCAAAGTTGTGCTCACCTATTGTTTTCTTATAGTTCAAGGTGTTTCTCAATTCAAAGTAAGTGCTTTGAGAAGAACCTCTTGATACCTTGTTGATATCATTACGGTGATTTTCACTCACGTAGAATACTGGATCAAAATCATACGTATTTCCATAAGTTTTGTCCATAGCAACTTGGTTACGAAGAGTCAAACCTTCTATAATTTCGATATCCAAGTTTGCACTACCTACCAACTGAGTAGCTTTAGCCTTATAGTTTTCATACTCTACTTGAGCAACTGGGTTATTGTAATCAGTGAAATTTGACTTACCCCAAACACCATTTGCTTTATCTTCAAAAACTGGGAAGTTTGGTTCAATTTTAATAGCTGTGTTAACCAAACCTGAGTGAATTCCTCCTAGAGGAGCTGAACGTTCTGTTTCTTTGATATTTAAGTTTACACCGGCCTTAATACGATCAGAAATCTTATATTCTACTTTAGACTTCAAGTTGATTCTGTCATAATAAGAGCCATTGATTGTACCCAATTGATCAAAATAGCCAGTATTAAACGTATACAGAAGTTTTTCATTACCGCCAGATACTCCTAAGTTATATTCTTGGATAGCTGCCAATCTTGTAATTTCATCAAACCAATCTGTATTCTGGTGTCTATCTACTCTAGATAAATCTAATGGAGAAGGTCTTGTTGCATTTAATTGTTTTTGAATTGAATACCACTCTTCACCGCTAGTTAAATCCCAGTTATTTTTGATTTCTTGAACACCATAGCTCGCATTAAAACTTACTCTTGCTTTACCTTGCTTTGCACTCTTTGTTGTAATAATTACAACACCATTCGCTCCACGAGAACCATAAATAGCTGATGCAGAAGCATCTTTCAATATATCAATTGATGCAATATCATCATTATTCACAAAGTCAATTGCACTTACTGCGATACCATCTACAATGTATAATGGACTAGAACTGTTTACAGTACCGATACCACGAATACGGATAGAAAGTGGTTCACCCGGTGCTCCTGAGTATGAAGATACTTGAACCCCGGCAATTCGACCCTGAATAGCTTGGTCAGCTCTTGCAACAGGCTGATCTGCTAAATCTGAGAAATTTACAGAAGCAACAGAACCTGTTACATCTTTCTTATTTTGAGTACCGTAACCAACAACAACAACTTCTTCTAGTTCTTTAAGGTTTTCTTCTAGAACAACCTCTAATTGTGTTTGATTACCTACAACAACGTCTTGTGTTGTATAACCAATATAGCTAACTACTAATACTGGATTCTCAGAGGTTACTACTAAGGTAAAGTTACCATTAAAGTCAGTTACTGTACCTACTGTAGGTTCTCCCTTAAGAGCTACTGTTGCACCAATAACCAACTCATCATTTGTGTCTTTTACAACACCCTTAATGGTACGCTCTTGCGCCCATCCACTCAATGTTAGTAGAGTGAAAAAAATTGATAAAAATATTGATTTCATAATTTTACGTAGTTATTAAAGAATTAGTGACTAAAATCGTCACTCACTACAAATAAAAAGTTGATTAACCGACTATTAGAGTAGCTGTATAAGCAAAGTTAGCTGTCTCTGCTGTATCACTAGCAGAAGCACTATCTACGTACAATACTTTTACTTCAATTGTACCTTCTGTAGCATTATAAGTACCTGGAGTCTCAGATTTAATCCAGATATGTCCAAATGAACCCTCGCCTAAATATTGTGCTGGAATTTCAACTGTTCCATCTTCTTCATTAATTACGATCTCCATACTATCATCTCTACCACCGTAATTAATTAGATCACCACTTAACTTAAGACGTGTACACTTATCTTCAGAATCCCAATTATCTGGAGCTTCTACATCGATAACTACATCTCCACTGTATGTCCCTCCAAATGCTGTATCTTCAAAACGCATTGCCTTTTGAGATCCAAAAATTTGGTTACCCAGTTGTGTACATGGATTGAATTGACCTTCGATATCGTTATTCAAAATTTTAACCATTGCAGATTGGCTATCATAATCGCCACCAATTGCTAGGCTCGCACTTCCATTATTGACAGCAGTAATCGCTACGCTAAACTCAGCGTCGTCATCCAATACTGCATTATCAATACTGTAAAGCTCTACGTACGTCACAAATTGCTCTTCAGTAAGAACAACCTGTCCATTGTTCATGTCTCTCAATCTACTATCCCATCCAGCTCCTTGAACTTCATAAGAGATTGTAACATCTCCACTTACTTCATTTCTTCCGGTAATACGAATAGGTAATTTTACAGGTAAGCTTGCTTGTTCTTTTAATTCTAAGCTAGTTTCTTCAAAACCAACAGCTAGTTTTAGTGAAGTTTCAGAGTCGTCTTCACAGGCTATCATCCCCATCATTAGAGGTATGATGAGGGCATATTTAAAAAGCCCTTTAGTAATTCGATGTAACGCCATAAAAAGTGAATTATAATGTTTAACAAAAGTGGCATACAGATGCCTTGTTCATTTATTGGTATAAAGTGCATTACACATGAGGTTTATTTGCTAGGTCTTTTATAAAGCCCCAAAATTGATCGTTTGTGTTTAGCTCATGTGAAATATTTGTAAATTTTGTTAATCATAGAACAGGGACGATCCCTGTATTCAGTGATTATAAAATATCACTTTCTTTAGGTGAGCATTATCAAGATTGGTTAAGTATTAGGTTAGACAGCCATATTTAACTTCTTTCTAATCAATAAAAAAAGCCCTTTCCATTACTGAAAAGGGCTTTTTGTCATTTATAAATAAGGAGAATTACCAACCATACATTTGAGTAAGTCCTGCATTATCTACTTCACTCTGAGGGATTGGGTAGAATCGATGTTTACTTTCTACAATATTATTTGCTTTAAATACTGCATCTCCATTTTCAGAAATAATATATCCTCCGTCAACATCTCTTACTACATCAGCTTTCTGTAAATATCCATCTACTTTCAGCTCTTGCTCAAGTCTTCCTGTACGTGCCAAATCATGCCATCTATGACCTTCGTTACATAACTCCACTCGTCTTTCTTGATAAATATCATCAATTGTTACAGAAGTCAAGTCTGCCGGAATAGCTCCTTCACCTCTTGCTCTTTCACGTACCATATTTACATACTGCAATGCAGTAGCTGCATCACCTGTTTCCAAGGCTGCTTCAGCATAGTTTAAGTAAATATCTGAAAGGCGAAAGATTCTTTCATTAATTGGTGAGTTCGTGAAGTTACCTAAATCCATAAACCTCTCTTTACTCATATAATGTTTGAAGTTGTAGAAGTTTGTCAAGTTCTGAGCTACTTCAGTTACTTCTTCACCATCCAATAACCAGATATCTGCATATTTAGCCATGTTAATTACAGATGCTTCTCTACGAGGGTCTCCATCTTCAAACGCTAAATAAAGGTCATAAGTAGATTGGTAACGTCCGTAAGGAGCTCCACCACCAAACCAAGGCATATTCAAGAATGTTGCAAAGTTACCATTGTTCGTAAATGCTCCGTCATCTTTTGGAGAGTCATAGAACTGCACCTCAAAGATTGACCCTGAACCATTCTCTCCATCTTCAGTAAAGATGTCGTGATAATTTCCTGTTGCTAGACTGTACTCACCTAAACCAAATAGTTCTTCTGCATAATCCATTGCATCACTGTATTTTCCTTTGTTATAGAACTCAAGGTCACTATAACCTGGACTAGCTTGCATGATTGATGCTTTAACCAACAGTGCTAAAGCAGCTCCTTTAGTTGCTCTACCATACTCACCTCCTAACGCTGATTTCACTGGTAAATCTGCTTTTGCTTCTATCAGATCATTTTCGATGAAAGCAAGTACTTCAGATACTTTAGAACGAGGAAGATCAAATTCATCAACCAAAAGTGGATGATCTACTACAGGAACTTCTCCAAATTTTTTCACTAAATCATAGTGATAATAAGCTCTTGCAAATTTTGCCTCAGCCACCACTCTTTTTTGTAGATCAGTATCAACACCAGAAATCTCAACACCTTCTACATTCTCAATCAGTTTATTCGCGATCAAGATTCCTCTATAATTATATCTCCAATTATAAGTTAAAAGGAAATGAGTAGAATTATAGGTAAATTCATGGTAGCCCAAATCTTCTCTATCAAGACCATCATCAGTAGAAGAGTTACCATGTGTATGGCGTCCCCAGTTGTAATGATACTCCCAAAGTGGAGAATAAAGCGCATTTGATGCTTTGATTAAGTCTGTATCTGTTGAATAGAAACTATCTTCAGCTTGTTCCCCGATCTTAGTTGTATCAAGAAACTCATCTGAACAGCTATTGAAACTAGCTAAACCTAGTCCCAACACGAGTATATTGAATAATTTTTTCATTGGTAAAACCTAGATTAGAATGTTACATTAGCTCCAATTGATAGAACTCTACTTTGAGGATATCTACCGTAATCAACTCCTTGATTAAGTGTACCACCACTTCCAGTTCCTAGTCCACCAACTTCTGGGTCTAGTCCTGTGTATTTAGTGATTGTAAACAAGTTTTGGCCTGAGAAGTAAAGTCTTAGGTTCTTAACTCCCTTTATTGCATTTTCTGGGAACGTATACCCAATCTGCATGTTTTTCAATCTTAGGTAAGACCCGTCTTCTACATAAAAATCAGAAGGTCTCAAGTTTTGCTCAACTGTAGCAGAGTTTAAGCCAAATAATTCATTGCTTCCATTTTGCGCAGTCCAATGATCCTTATAGTCATTTGTAAGGGCATAATTCTTATGCGTTGCATAGTTGTAGTACTTGAAAGCATTAAACAAATCACCACCTTGTACACCTTGGAAGAAGAATGTTGCATCCCATCTTTTATAGCTCATTCCCAAGTTGATACCATAGAATAAATCTGGGTTAGGGTTACCTATAAGCGTTCTATCATCTCCATTGATCACACCATCCGCTTCATCAGGGATACCATCGCCATTTGTATCTACAGTCAATTGATCTTTAAATTTAAAATCTCCAGCTCCTACACCTTCTCCAGCTTGCGCACTATTATCTGCTTCTTCTTGAGATTGGAATACTCCTTCAACTTCATAACCAAAGAATTGACCAACGGCTCCTCCTGCTTCAGTTCTTGTAACATCTGTATTGATTAGTGCTACATACCCTGCCGTAATTGGATTGTCAGAACCTAATTCGATTACTTCATTTTTGATTGAAGAAAGATTCACATTTACAGAGTATTTGAAGTCAGAACCAATTTGTCCTTTGTAACCTAGGTCGATCTCGAATCCTTTATTCTCAATGATACCAGCATTTGTGTAAGGGTCAGATACATATCCCGAATAAGATGGGATTGGAACTCTTACCAACATATCATTTGTCGTCTTCACGAAATAGTCAGCAGTTAAAGTAAGCTTATCATCCAAGAAACCTACGTCGATACCAATATTTGAAGACTCAACTTCTTCCCATTTGATATTTGGATTGGCCAAAGTAACAGGAGCTGCTCCTGGTTGCTCTGATCCTCCAATTACATAACTATACTCCAATAGTCTCTCAGATGCTTGTACTGTAGCCGTATAAGAGTATGGCGTAATATTCGCATTACCAACAATACCCCAACCTGCACGTACTTTCAATGTACTTACCAATTCTTTTGGTAAGAAATCCATATAAGACTCATTTCTTAGTTTCCAAGCCAAGGCTGCCGATGGGAAAGTACCATAACGGTTATTTGGTCCAAAAACTGAAGATCCATCACGACGGAAAGATGCAGTCAATAAATAACGATCATCAAAACTATAATTCAAACGTCCTAAATACGAAGACATTTTCACTTCAGTACCAGAGTTAAAAGCCTCAGTACTTTCCAAATCAGTTGATGCGTTCAAATATTGAAGCTCTTCAATATCTCCAGGTAAATTATTTCTACTTGCAGACATAAACTCATATACATCACTTTGAGATGTCACACCAGCTAATAGTGCTAAACTATGTTTCCCAATTGCTTTCGTATAGGTTAGTGTATTCTCAAGTAACCATTCATTTGTATTTGAATACCTTTTAGACAGGCTATTCGTTACTAGCTCATCATTACCTAAATACTTATATGCAGGCAAGTATGTCTTAGATTTTCCGTTTGAAAGAGAGTTACTCAAAGATGATTTAAATATTAAACCTTTGATTGGCTCAATTGTCAAATACGCATTAGAGTTCAAAATCAAAGATGAAGTTTCACGAACCTCTCTTTCCATTGCTGCTACAGGGTTTCTTTGGTCAGAATAAGGAGTTGACGCCCATTCTCCGTTATATTTTACAGGAGTCAAAGGGTCAATACGCTGAGCTGCAACTAAAACACCATTAAAGTAATCTGTTTTAAGCCCATTTTGAGATGAGTTTGCCAAAGCAACATTTACTCCAGCCTTTATTCTTGAACTCAAAGTATAATTTGACTTAAAACGAGCATTGATTCGCTCATAGTCTGTATTATTAATAATACCTTCGTTCTCAAAATACCCAACACTAAACAATGTACTTACTGTCTCTGAAGACTTCGATAAGTTCACATTAGCCTTATATATAACTCCAGTTCTTGTTACAGCATCGAACCAATCAGTTGTTTTTGAAGGATCGATGAAATCAAAGCTTGTATCAAGAGCTGGATAGTTTGTAGTACCTGTAAACGTATTTGCATTAGACTGCGCCGTATTATAAGCTGACAAATAGTCTTGAGAATTCATCAAGTTTGGTTGACTCCAAGCATTCTGTATACCTGACTGTAAATCAACATTTACTTGTAAGTCTGAAGAAGTACCTGATTTAGTTGTCACCAAAACAACACCATTCGCACCTCTAGAACCATAAATAGCAGTTGCTGAAGCATCTTTTAGAACCTCCATACTCTCTATATCAGCATCATTGATATGAGATATATTATCCATAAAAATACCATCTACTACATATAAAGGCTCAGAGTTATTTACAGTACCTGTACCACGAACACGAACCGACAAACCAGTTCCTGGCTGACCTGATACCTGAGTCACTTGTACACCTGACGCTCTACCTTGAAGCATAGCGGCTGCGTTTCCTACAGCTTGTCCTTGAAGATCTGATGCTTTAACACTAGATACTGCTCCAGTCAAGTCACTTTTCTTCTGAACACCATAACCAATGACTACAACTTCTTCTAGTTGTTCTACATCAATCTGTAAAACAATATCAAATTTTGTTTGATTGCCTACTGAAATTTCTTGATCTACATATCCAACAGCTGAAATAGCTAATACAGGATTTGTAACATCAGAAGGAATTAAGAGCTTAAAAGTACCATCAATACCTACAGTTGTACCTACAGATGTTCCTTTAAGTAAAATATTTGCGCCAATTACAACTTCATTTTCAGAATCAGTGATCGAACCTGAGATGAAACGTTCTTGGGCCCATACTCCACTGCTTACGAGCAATAGCAGTAATGAGATAAAAAATGCCCTCATGTTAATTTTTGGAATTAAGTGAAAAACTATATAAAGTATTATGCGTTGTTACAAATTCAATTTTGTTAATAAGTGTAAGTATAACCTCCCTGTTTTCAGTGATTATAGAATATCCCCTACTTTCAGTTAACCACCTAACATTCTGCATTTAAAACAAAAAAATGCCTTGAAGGTAAAACCCTCAAGGCATCCAATAATCCCATACAATTAATTAATTACTCACTATAAGTTTGTCTACAATATACTTACTAAACACTCTGATTTAGTCTCTATGAAATGCAGTCAAATCTTGAATAGGGCTTTTTGAAACATAGACTAGTTCAACCCCTTTTTGATTTGCAACACTTTCTAATATCTCTCTAAAATGGTAAGCTACAGAACCTACACATTTTACTTTCATATCTTTAATTTCCTCTTGATAACTAAGTATGTAGTATTCTACAAACTTCTCAAAATTGTCTTCCAGTATTGCTCGGCATAACTCATCATCTTTCCATTCTACTAGAAATGGCAGAAAAGAAGCTAAAAAGCGGTTAGGAAAACGACCTCCATAGATACGCTCCATTAACTGCACATGCGTAAACTGATAGCGGTCATAAAATGCTTGCACCAACTCTTTGGAAAACTTTCTCAAAAGAATTGCCGAGATAAATTCACGACCAATCACAGCTCCGCTTCCCCAATCAGCTAGCACATAACCGAGAGATGGCACGTTATCTATAATTTTACTCCCATCATAAACACAAGAGTTTGCTCCTGTCCCTAAGATACAAGCGATACCTTTTTCTCCTTGAAATAAACTTCTTGCTGCACCAAGCATATCACTTGCTACTTCTATTGAGTCTACCTCAGGAATTGCTTGACTAATTGCACTCTGTACAAAGTCTTGCTTTTCTTTTAGTCCACAGCCTGCTCCGTAAAAATGTACGGACGAGATCTGTCTCCCGTGATTTATATTATTTGATACTCCTTCAATTATACGCTCAACGATCTCCTGTTGGTTTAAAAAATAAGGATTGAGTCCCACTGTCTGAAATTGATCACTTCCATCATCCCCTAATAAAATCCAGTCTGTCTTCGTCGAGCCACTATCTGCGATTAGCTTCATATAACTCTTTGATTTACGGTTATAGTAATTTAATGATGCGCCACATTCTTTCTCCAAACGTATTAACCGCTTAATACAAAAGAGCTTATTTTTAAAAATTATTTTATCACTGAAAAAAGGGATTTAAGAATATCCCCTCATTTCACTTCTAACTAATAATTCCTTTTCTAAAAGCTATATTTACTAGTTCAGCTGTATTTCTTGCCTGCAATTTCAAGAGTAAATTCTTTCGATGAGTCTCTACTGTATTTTTAGTGATAAACAAACGATCTGCAATTTCATTCGTTGTAAACCCACTTGCTATTTCTTTCAATACATCTACTTCTCTATCCGACAAGGTTTCTGTCATCAGAGCCATTTTAGAGCGTTTCAGATAAGTAGATAATAATACATCCGAAGCTTCTTTTGACAGATAGTTATCATCATTGATTACCGTATGTATCGCCTCAATCAACTCCTCCTTCTCTGTATTTTTAAGCACATAGCCATGAGCACCTTTCTTCATCATATTTGCAATGAATCGCTTCTCATTATGCATAGAGAGTGCTATGATCTTTGTGTTTGGTTTTAACTTTAAGATTTGTTCAGTTGCTTCAATCCCATCCATCTCAGGCATATTCACATCCATGATTAAGATATCTACTTCATTTCCTTTTACGAAATTGACCGCTTCAATTCCATTAAAGGCTTCCCCTACTATCTCAATAGATTCTTCTCCTTCTAGAAGAGAGCGAATTCCTTGGATAAACATTTTATGATCGTCAACAATTAGTAGTTTTGTTTTCATGGTTCAGTGAATTTAATCGGTTTTCAACTTTGTTATTAGTATTGTTTATTTGGTTACCAGCGGAATTTCTATGATAAAACTACTCCCTTTTCCAAGAATACTTTCTACATGGAAATTCCCTTTAAGCATTTCTACTCTAAAATTAATATTCTCAAATCCCATTCCTTTTTGCACATTTTCATAATCAAAGCCTATTCCATCATCTTCTATAATCATGTTTAGGTCAGATGCGTGTGCAGTAAACTGAATCAAGATGCTTTCAGCCTTGGCATATTTGATGATATTCTGAAGGATTTCTTGACAAATACGATAGAGGTTTACTCTATCATCTACATCCAAAAAAGTATCATCTCCCCAAATCGATAATGAGATATCTAAATTGGTAGATGTATTCAAAGTTTCTACAAGATCTTGTAAAGCTGCTAAAAAGCCAAACCTTTTAAGAACTGGAGGCATCATATGATGTGAAATCTGACGTACTTCTCCTACAGTCTTATCCAAAAGACTAATTACTTTTGAGCCATCATCTTGTCTTTCCTCGGGTAAAGCCTCCATGGTATGCTGCAAGCTCATTCTAGTAGCAGAGAGTAAACCTCCTACGCTATCGTGTAAATCTTGGGCTATACGAAGACGCTCTTTTTCTTGCGCTTGAATTACTCTTGCCATATACTCAGACTTTTGAGTATCCATCAACTTGTGTAATTCATCTTTCTCTATAATCTGCTTATTTAATTCTTTATTGACGTTCAATAAACTTGTATGAATAAGAGCGTTACTTAGCGAAAGAACAGCTTGTCTCGTAAAACCTTCAAATGCACTTACTACAGATTCACGGAAGACATTTGTCTCAAAGGTATTTTCAAAATATGCAATCAATACATTCCCATCAATCGTTCTTGCAGGAATACAACTTAGCGATTTCACCATCGGACGCTGATTGTTTTTAAGCGTCTCATAACTAGCAAAAACACTTCTATTTGTCCGAATACTGTATTGTAATGCCGTAATATCGAAATCTTCTTTTTGTAAAGGTCTCTTCTTACCAAAAGTTTGAATCGAAAAGTCTAAAAGATTGGCTCGCCCTAATTCATAGGTTGCTCCATTCTTTTGAAGTAAAATCGAAATTCGATCTGCTGCAGCCGAATTCATACTGAGCAACAATAAGTTTTGCAAAACTTGATCAAGGTCTAGACCAACAATCAATCTTGACTGAAACAGAATCGATAAGTTCTCGGGAGGAAATATATCCCTATCTTCATTCAGAAAATTATATTGTTGTCTAAAAAATTGAACGACAGCAACAGCTCCCCACCTCTCGTAAAAGTTTAATGTCTCTTTATAGTAAGCCTTCGCTTCATCGAGCTTCTGTTCTTCAAGTGCTTTACGCATCAGAAATGTTGTGATCAGCACTTGCTCTACTGGCTGATCAATTTCTTTCCAAATATTCTCAATGTACGGCAATTCATCTGCTTCGCTTCTGTCCGTTACCCATTCAAGCACGGTCTTCATAAGGCAGTAGCGTATCTTAAACATATTTGGATTGAAGGCTGTCCATTTCTTATAATGTTCCAAAGCCTTATGCAATCGCAGAAGCAATTCTACCCTATTTTCTCCTTTTCTGTATAAGTAACTTACCGCCATAAACTCATAGAAAATGACTTCGGGGTAAAGAGGAGAACTGAGGTGCAGAACAGCTCTTCCAATGGCTAACTCAAAGAATTCGGCTGCTCTATGATATTCACCTAATAAAAATGCTGCTTTCCCTTCGGCATAATTTCTATAGAAATTCTCTTCCTCACTATAGGAGTTCACCAAATTAGGAACTTCACTTTTCAAGAGAGAAATATCTGTCTTTTTACCTTTAAGAAAAGCAATAAGTGCTATGTGACAATCTAGAATATAAGAGGTGAAACTTTCACTTTTTGCCTGTAGAAGTTCTTTACTTTTCCTCTCTAAAATATCCAGATTTTCCCCCATCAGGAAATGGATATTGAAATGATGTGTTTGAAGAATAAACTTCCCATACAAATCACCATTTTCTTTGTAATTCTCTATTCCTCGCTCTAAGAAAGGTAATGCCGTATGAAAATTCTTTTTCCAGAAATGAATATAAAAAGCATACACCCCCATCACTCTTGTGTGTAAGGTGTTACTTCCTATTTTCTGATTGAGGTAAATACCCGTTTCTCCAATCTGAAAGCCCATCTCCATTTTATCAGGCTCAGCCATCAGCAAACGACCATAGGTCACGAGTGCTAACGATGTGTATTTAGAAAATTCACTTTGAAGACCAATTCTAAGAATTTTCAAACTCTGCCACTTCATCAGATCATTAGAAGCATAATTCAGAGAAATACCCCCTATATAAAGAATCTCTAAAATACTATGCTCTCTAGGAGTCATTTTACGACTTTCCGTATGCTGATTGAGCAAACGTTCATGAATTCTGACCGGTAAGTTTTTCTCATCTTGTTTGAGTTTTTCTTTTAGTGTACCGAGGTTTTCTTCAATTTTGACACCCAACTCCAACAAAGCATATTTTACCAACTCCTTCGCCTTCTGCAAACGACCGATATGGGTATTGATCGATATCTTTTCCCTAAAAATTCGGATACGCTGATGAAGTGTATGGCTATGTTCAAAGAGATTATCTAAAAGTTGATCTGCAAGTTCATAATTCCCTAAGTAATACTCACAAATAGCTTTTTGAAGAACTATATCGAATTGAAATTCCTTTTTGGAGTCACGGCTTAATTCACCTAACAACTCTATGGCTAGGTTATAATAATCAATTGCGGTTTGGTACTCTTGGTTCTGTTTAGACTTTTCTGCAATGACACACTGATACTGAATCACCTCAATCAGATCATTTTCATTTGTCAAATTCGCAGAAGCCTTTCCCAAGTAACGTACCGCTAAAGTAAGGTCTTGAAAGTTTTCTTTCTTTTTATATTTCGAGATGTAGTATTGCCCTAATCTGTAAGCCATTCCAAAATATGCTTCAGGCTCTATTTTAGAACTAAAAAACTCGGCTATAGACAGTTCTTTAAAAAGAATCTGATTTTTGTCTTTCTTGATGATTTGGAGTTGTAACCAATCCCCCAAACAATCTTCGATTTCCTCTGTAGGAATATCATCTAAAATCCCTCGAATATCTTTCAAACTAACCGTCTTACGTAAAGTAAGAGCTGTCATTAGTAATCTATCTTGTTCAGAGAGTGAATTCCAAATCAAATCCCACTGCTCTTCCTTGTATTTTTTTTCAATGAGTGAATGAAATGAAAGGCTATCTGCATGCCATACGCCATCTTCTAACCAAATACCATTTCCGACCTGCAGGTTATGAACAACAGAAACTAAAGCATGTAAATTTCCTTTTGATTCTTCGAAGATCAGACGACTGAGTTTTTTCCCACAATAGCCTTCTTTTAGCTCATCTTGAATGATTTGCTCTGAAACTTCTTCACTAAGTGGCTCAATAGAAACTAAGGGAATTTCGGAATTTTCAAAAGTCAGATCAGAGGTAAATATTCTGAATTCTGAAAACTCATCGCCTCCGTGAGTATCATAGACAAGTGCAATAAATAATGGAAAATCTTTCAACTCTTTTAGCAAGTACCTCAACAGATACAAACTTGATTGATCCATATATTGGACATCTTCAAAGAATAAGAAAATTGGACCATTGATATAACTTAGAATGAGTTTACACATTTCTAAAAAGAGATATGGTAAACGGTTTTCTAGAAGTACTTGAATCGTTTTTTTCTTCTGAAGAGGAGCATTTTCTACCAATAGACTTAACTCAGGAATGTATTCTTCAAGAATAAAAAAGCCTAATCCTATGGTTTCAAAAAGTTGGTCAGAAAGATGTTGTCTTTCATTTTGATCTAGTTGTACTACGAGGTCATTGATTGCTGAAGCAATGATTTCTCGAAAAGGATAATACGGAACATTGTAATATTCGGCACTACAAACACTCACATATTTGGAGGTGTAACTGATATGCTCAAAGAAGCGATTCAGTAAGTCTGTCTTTCCACTTCCTACTTCGCCTTCTAGCAATATTGTTTTGAGTCGTCTTGATTCTTCATCAAGAAAAGAATCATAATACGACTTCAATAAATCTAACTCCTCACTTCTATAAAAATTTGTAGGTAATACCTCCATGAGCTAAAAAAAATAAACCCTTCCACTAAATCTTTTAACTATGATCTCGAAAAATTAATAAAAAAATAACTTATCCGTGAAATTTTAACTTTACAATAATTAACAACATGGTGCACTCTTTAAAAAGTTATCTGTAGACGCGATAATCAATGATTTTGCAGCAACAAAAAATGAGTATAGATATAAAAAATGCCATAAAACTATGATGTTATATGACGTATAAACTATTCAGAAACGAGTTTCCAATTATCTTCTTTCCAGATATAATTAAATACAGTATCTGGTTGTTCTTGAGTAGAATACACATATTCAACTTTAGAAAGTGAATCACAACCTGTAGTAGGCGTACATTCCATTTCAGAGGTTGAAATCAATTTCCCCTCAAGATTATAACGATGATATTTTTCATTTTTGACTATAAGAATTCCTTTTGCCCCTTCTTTACTTTCATAAATCAGCTGTTGCTTATCATCGTATTTCTTTTCTAGGATTGAAGCTTTTACCCAACGTCCTTTTTTAAATAGAAAATTTACTTTTCTGATGGTATTTCCTTGTTCGTCATAATAAAGACTATCCAATTGAAAATCCGATAGACCTTGTTCTTTGGTAAGACCTGTCAGTAATTTGACTCTTAGGTCATTGTTATAATTGTAATATTTGGTGAGTACAGCTACTGCTCTACCATCGCTTTTGTTTACCTTTTTTATGGTCTGTTTGACCAATGTTTTTTCTTCCTCTACCAATTCATACTCATTATCTGTCACGATTTTGTAGGCTTGTTTTGTACAAGCGAACCCTATACACATACAGATAAATAGATACAGATTTGCTTTCATAGGCTGAGATATTTAGAACCTAAATTAACCTATTCATTCCTTATTTCATACTTTAAAAAATCTAAGTTTAATACTTCCCTTTATAGCTATAAGTCTCTAAAAATGAAAAGCCCTAAGCTTTTGATAAACTTAGGGCTGATACATTATTTTCTTATTTTGACTCTTCTTCTTGTGTTAATATTAGAGCCGAACTAGCATTTATGGTATGCGTTCCTCCTTTTATATCTTTTATTCCATCAGGATTCGCTGCTTCATGGTTTACAATTACTTTCCACTTTCCTTTAGGTACTTTCACCCTTTTTGAACGTGTAGAGCCATTATAGAAAACCAAAATACGACTAGCCTTGTCATTGTTGGCATTTCCATCAATGCTATAATTGATTAGTAAATCATCTTTTGTCGGAATAAACTCCAGATATTTCTGAATCATAGCTGTAGTCGGCATTCTGAAAGCAGGATGTGCTTTACGAACTTCAATCAGACCTTTGTAGTAATCGAATGTGTCTTTATTCGTTTCTTTCCAGTCCCAATGAATCTGATTGATAGAATCAGGACTGTTATAGGAATTTTCAACACCATATTTTGTACGAAGCATTTCTACTCCAGCATGTAAAAATGGGACACCTTGTGAAGTCAGAATAATTGCATTAGCTAATTTATGCATTGCTTTTATCTGCTTTTCAGAAGCTTTTTCATTCGATTCTTTGAGCTTGTCATAAAGCGTATGATTATCATGGCAAGAAACATAATTAATCGTTTGTGTAGGCTCATTTGCCCAAGCAGTATCCGAATAGTTTACTTTTTCATAATCAATCTGTTCATGTTGGGTAGATGCCACAATTCCGAATTTAACACTTTCATCCATTCCACTTTTGCCAGAAACAAAGCCCTTTTCTTTATGTCCAGACCAAGAACCTTTAACACCATCTCTCATATCATCTGAGAAGGCAGCTACATTCACAAGTTTGGGTACATTGGCTTTAATTGCTCTTTCTCCAATTGGAAGTGGGCTATCTGACGCTGTCCATCCTTCACCGTACACAAAACTAGAAGGATTTATACTTTTCAGTTTCTTTGCAATATCATTCATTGTTTCCACATCATGAATACCCATGAGGTCAAAACGGAAACCATCTATGTGATATTCTTCAGCCCAATAAGCGATTGATTCAACCATGTATTTTCGCATCATTGGCAAATCTGAAGCCGTTTCATTTCCACAGGCAGAAGCATCTGAATAAGTGCTATCCGCATTTAGTCTGTAATAATATTTTGGTACTTCTTGGTTAAAACTAGATTTACCAGCATCAAAAGTGTGATTGTAGACAACATCCATGATTACTCCGATTCCATTTTCATGGAAAGCTTTGACCATCTCTTTGAATTCTTTGATGCGAGTTGCTCCATTATGAGGGTCTGTAGCATAAGAACCTTCTGGTGCATTATAATTTTGAGGATCATACCCCCAATTGAATTGTGGTTGATCTAGTTTACTTTCATCAATAGACTTATAGTCAAAAGCAGGAAGGATATGAACATGTGTAATCCCTAATTCTTTCAAATGGTCTATTCCTGTTTTACTACTATCGGGCGTAATAGTTCCTGTTTCTGCTAGACCTAAATATTTCCCAGGAAATTTACTTCCCGATGAAGGATGGATCGTCATATCTCTGACATGCAGTTCGTAAATAATCATATCTGTCGGAGACTTTACAACAGGACCTTTATCGTTACTCCAACCTTTCGGATTGGTTTTCTTTAGGTCAACAATCTGCCCTCTATGTCCATTACAGCCTACAGCTTTAGCGTAGATTCCAGGTGTTTCATCGAGCCATTTTCCATTCACTTTCAACTGGTAGGTGTAATATTTCCCTTCATGATCTCCTTCCCACACTAAAAACCAAACTCCATCAGCTCCTTGTTGAAGAAAATCTTCTTCCATAGCAGTCCCTCCAATATCTTTGTTATAGATGATAACCTTTACTTTTTCGGCTACAGGAGACCATATTTTGAAAGTCGTTGCTCGTTTATTGTAGGTCACTCCCAAGTCCTCTTTTTCATAAAAAGGCATATCTGAAAATGTTGCATATGTTATGGGTTTATTTTCTGTTTTCTTACAGGATACATGACCTATCATAAGGCAAAAGGTGATTAGGTAGAGATACTTTTTCATTTTCTATATATACTTCAAAGTTTAATTAGTTCGATTTCAATATACTATCTAGTTTGTCATTTCACAGAACTACCTCTTTGATTAATCCAATAATTTGTATATATTAATTGAAACCTAACATTAAAACCAACTAACCATGAGAACCACAACTAAAAACTCGACCTATCTCCACAACCTATTGAGAAGTAAAATTTCTGAACAAGGCCTAAGAGATCAATTTAATAAACAATACCTATCTACAACCGAAGCGGCAGCTTCTTTAGCCAAGTCTAAAACTGTAGAACTTCATGACCAAGCCAACTACTACCGAAGATGTTTGAATCTATTTTCGATAAGTCTTGTGCTTGGATTTTTCATACTTTCCTACTTGTTGGAATGGCAGCAAGGTTTTGTTTTATCGCAAGTTTTAATCACACTAACCTCTTCAATCATGATTGGTAAACTGATTATGAGAGAGCCTTTATTGTGATAGTTTTTCGTCAAATTATTTAATAAATCTTAAGCGTAAGTTTTAGCGGCATTTTTAATACAATTCTCATCAATTTTTTTATTGAAAAATGGCTTCAATGTTTAACTTTAATCAGAACAATAATTCCTTCTAAATCAGTCATCCACTACATAACTATAGTTATTTCTGATAACTTTATAAAAAGAATCGATTTTACTTATACGAGATAAATACTCACCTTTGTAAAGTCATTTAAAAACAATCTAAAAAACACAAAAAATGAAAGGATTAAACCTGATTGGACTAAACACGAAGAAGACTGCAGAGCTAAGTGAAAAATTGAATAACTTACTTGCAAATTTTCAAGTATACTACCAAAACTTAAGAGGTGTTCATTGGAATATTAAAGGCCCTCACTTCTTCGAGTTACACGTAAAGTTTGAAGAACTATATACTGAAGCCCATACAAATGTTGATGACATTGCTGAGCGTATCCTTACACTAGGACATTCTCCTTTGCATACTTATAAAGACTACATCAAAATTGCGGAAGTAAAAGTAGGTAAAGATATTACTGGGGATGTAAAAGCTGTAGAGCTAATCTTAGGAAACCTTCAAACACTACTTCAGCTAGAAAGAGCTACTATTGAGGTAGCTGCTGAAATGGGTGATGAGGGTACTGTTTCTCTTATCAGTGACTTGATCACTTCTCAAGAGAAAATGGTATGGATGTTCTCTGCTTGGTTGAATAAAGCATAAAACATAATAAGATTATAAATTAAAAAGGCTGCTTTCTTAACTGAAAGCAGCCTTTTTTTATGCTTAAAAATATCCTCAATACTAATTCCCCACCTCTCCTGTACTATGTATACAATATGCTTCAATTTGTATACTTTCTCGGATAAGTAATAGACGACCTTTGTATTGTTCTTAAAATAAATACAGAAACCGAAAATTATTTAACCATGAATAAGACAGTTTTAATCACAGGATCAAGCTCAGGATTTGGTAAACTAGCTGCTAAAACATTTCAGCGTGAAGGATGGAATGTAATTGCTACTATGCGTTCCCCTGAAAAAGAAAATGAACTCAATCAATTAGAAAATGTACTTGTAAGTCGCCTTGATGTCACCAACCAAGAAAGTGTAACACAGGCCGTCAATGAAGGAATTGAAAAATTCGGAAAAATCGATGTACTCGTTAACAATGCTGGCTACGGCGGACACTCTTTCTTAGAGCAATTTTCCGAAGAACAAATTTACGACATGTTTGAAACCAATGTATTTGGTGTCATGCGTGTTTGCCGTGAAGTATTGCCACATATGCGTAAACAAAAGAGTGGTACAGTCATCAATATCACTTCAATGGCAGGATATATGGGCTTGACCTTAACTTCTACTTATTCGGCTTCCAAATGGGCTGTAGAAGGTCTTACAGAATCTATGGCTATGGAATACAGACCTTTTGGTATTCAAGTAAAAGCAATTGCTCCGGGAGCTTTCGGGACAAACTTTGTAAATGCTAGTGACAATAACTTTGAAGGCGGCGATGATGAAATCAGAGAAAGTGCGACCAAAATTGGCGCTCATTTTCACACTGTAGTAGCACAAATGCAAAAACAAAGTGGTCAGGTAGCCGATCCTCAAGAAGTAGCAGATAAAATCTATGAATGTGCTACAACAGAAACTCCTGTACACAACATTGTAGGAGCCGATGCAGAAATGCTCAAAGGTATGATAGACTCAATGCCACGTCAGCAATTCATTGAGAAGCTAGATGAGCTATTATTACCAAAAGCATAAAATTGTAATCCAACTATAAATTTTCTCTACAAAAAATTAAATCTCTGATCAAAGGAAGTGGCAAGAGTTTAAATACTAAAGCATAACTAGATGGCAAACAAGAATGTAATTTGGTGTGATAAAAAAACACTTGAAAAAGATCTTAGCGGAAATATTTACATCGTTACAGGTGCAAATTCTGGAGTAGGATTAGAAACAACCAAGCAATTGGTCAAACAAGGAGCGCATGTAATAATGGCATGCAGAAGAGTAGATGACGGCGAAGAAAAAGCAAAAGCTTTTAGCGATGCAAAAGGAAGCTATGAGGTCATGAAGGTGGATTTTGCCGATTTACAATCTATCCGAAAGTTTAGTGAACAATTCCTGAATAAACATGACCACCTCAATGGGCTGATGTGTAATGCTGGAGCTATTTTTCAAGACAAAGAAGCTAAATACACCAAAGACGGCCTTGAAATGTCTATAGGTGTTAGTTATTTCGGTCACTTCCTTCTAACTGAACTGCTATTAGATATTCTGAAAAAAAGCGCCCCTGCCAGAGTCGGAATATTATCTTCTGTAGGACATGCAGGTAGCCCTAAAAATAGATACAAAATCCATTTCGACGACATTGATTGGAAAAAGCGTAAATACAATGGAATTGACGCTTACTGTGAAGCAAAAGTAGCCGCAAACCTTTATGCTATGGAATTGGCCGAAAGACTAAAAGATACTGGCGTTTCTACGGCATCGATTCACCCAGGTTGGGCCAGAAGTAATTTTGGAGGAAATGGCTTAATGATGAAAGCAGTAAGAATCGTTCTATCTCCCTTCCAAAACTACATTACAAATAGTAATGAAGAATCCGCACAAACCTCTCTCCATTGTCTATTGTCAGATGATGCACCAAAGCATTCAGGAGCCTATTTTAGCCAACACAGTGTGCTTTATCGAGATAAGGAGTGTCGAAAAGGAGGTTGGCCAATGACCTCTCCCAATCCGCATGCAAGAGATATGGACGATGCTAAAAAACTCGTCGCATTAAGCCGAAAACTTACGGGCTTAGAAAATTAAGCTAATCCCTTCAAGATGTATACATTCTACTTCAACATGTATACATCTGAAAATGAAATCTAAAGTAACTTTGTATTACCACAAAACAACTAAGAAATCATGTTTGGAAAAGCAATCTCAGATCTAATGATCAAACCCGGAAAATCACCTGTTTTTGAAACGCCTGATCAATTCGGATTAGACTACGAAGATGTAACTTTCAAAACAAGTGATGGCGTTACACTCTCAGGATGGCTGGTCAAGGGAAGCACAGACAAAGTCATCATCCAATCTCATTTTGGAGTACAATGCTCTCGCTGTGGATTTACGCAAGAAGGGAAAGGAATGATGAAAAATGCCCTTTGGACAAGCGATATTCATTTCTTGAACCAAGCCAAATACCTAGTAGAAGAGGGTTATTCTCTCTTGATGTATGACCTGAGAAATCATGGCAATAGTGGCAAAGGAAAAACACCTTGGGTCACTTGGGGCTTAGAAGAACGAAAAGATGTAGTAGCTGCTGTCAACTTCATTTCTAATCATGAGCAATATAGTGATGCCTCCATCGGACTTTTGAGTATCTGCATGGGAGCAGCATCTAGTACTTTTGCCTTTGGTTTGGAAGCAGAACTAAAAGCCAATCCAAAAGTCAAAACTATGATAGCCGTACAACCGCTTACATATGATTACTTTGTAAAAGCATTGGGTCTACCTTCATTCTTGGTCAATAGTGGTAACAAATACAACAAAAAAGAACGAAATGTAAGTCTTACCGGAGACTCTTTCTTGCCATATGTCAAAGATATTTCTGTTCCGACTTTAGTCATTCAAAATCAAAACGACCCGATGACAAATCTTGATATGGTCCAACAATATTTTGATAGCTTAACCGTCGAAAAAGAAATGTTGATATTAGACCTTGAAAAGAAAAGAGGAGCGGCCTATGATTGGCTAGGAAAAAATCCAGAAAAGATACGCACTTGGTTTGGAAAGTATCTGTAAAATAATTTAATACCAACTCAAAAAATCATGGATCTTCTAAAATCAAAATGGATGTTATTTATTGGTCTATTCTTCGCTGTCATCATTGTTCTCTTTCTCATAGGGAGAAAATCGGCAAATGCTGAAGTTTTCATCAATGCCAAGCCCGATAAAGTTTGGGGCATACTCATGAATACTGCCAAGTATAAAGATTGGAACACCGTCATGATTCCGCTAAAAGGAGACTTGAAAGAAGGAAATACAGTTACCTATGAATTCCACCAAGATGAAAAAAATAAATATGAAATTCCTTCAAAAGTCAAAAAAATTGAGACCAATAAACTACTCAACCAAGGCGGTGGGATGTCTGGAATCCTCACTTTTGACCATAAATATATTTTAGAAGAAAAAGATGGAGGTACAAAGCTCACTATCCATGAAGATTATAGAGGAATTGGGGTTCCATTTTGGAGTCCGAAGGCCGTTGAGAAAGCCTACCAAAGACTCGCCGAAGATCTCAAAAAAGCTGCTGAATAATGAATATTTAGATCAAGAAACAGGATGGGAAATATCATAGAAATAGAAACTGTCACACAGATCCATGATGCTTTGGGCTTAGAAAAACCAAAACATCCGCTCATCACAGTCATTCCTATGAGAGCACTCTCAAATTACAACTACGGTGATGCCACGTATGTGCTAGATTTGTATCAAATCAGTTTGAAAAGAGGTATACAAGGTTCTATAACCTATGGAAGAAACAAATATGATTTTCAAGAAGGAACCATGATTTTCTCCAAACCTTTTCAATCTATGACTTACGATGAAAATGAAGGAGTCGAAAGTGAAGAAGGTTGGTCATTATTCTTTCATCCAGACCTCATTCGGAAATCTGCACTAGGACAACAAATTGATAATTATTCCTTCTTTTCCTATGATGTTCATGAAGCGCTTCACCTTTCAGAAATTGAACGAAGAAGCTTAACAGAACTCGTACTTAAAATTGAGGATGAATACAATCAAAACATTGATAGGCATAGTCAAGAATTAATCATTGCCAACATAGAAATGATATTGAGATACTGTACCCGATATTTTGATCGACAGTTTTATACCCGTACCAACCTCAATAAAGATGCTATTTCACAATTTGAACAATTGCTAAAGGAATATTATCAGTCAGAAAAGCAGCTAGATTTAGGTGTCCCAAATGTAAAATACTGTGCAACAGAATTGAATATGTCTTCGCATTACCTTAGTGATCTTTTGAGAAAGGAAACAGGTAAAAGTGCTCAAGAACATATTTATAATTTCTTGCTCAATCGCGCTAAAACTATGTTACTGGGTTCTCAAAATTCTGTAAGTCAGATTGCATATGATTTGGGCTTCGAGTACCCTCAACATTTCAGTAAACTTTTCAAATCAAAAACAGGCATGAGTCCTGCTCAATACAGAACTGTCGATTGAATAAAGCTATCTACAACGCTTTAGTCAAAAAGAAAGACTTGCTCTTCTCTATATCGGAGAAAAACAAGTCTTTTATATTTCTGCAAATCCTATTTCTTAATTATTGACAGCATCCCACATCGTGAATCCACCAGCAATGTTTGATACATCCTCAAAACCATTGTGAGTAAGTATTAGAGAAGCTAAATACCCTCTAAGTCCTTTTGCACAATAAACATAAGTTGGTTTAGCTGGGTCAAGCTCTTCCATGCGTTCTCTCAATTGATCTAGAGGAATATTGATAGAGTTTTCTACTTTGCCTTTCATCTCTAGTTCTTTCGGATTACGCACATCCAAGATTTGGATATCACTACCATTACCAAAGATTTCTGCAGCTTCAGTTACTGAAACTTCTTTGTGCTTACCATTCATGCTATTTGCTGCCACATAGCCAGCTACTGCCACAGGGTCTTTTGCTGGAGAATAAGGAGGCGCATAAGCGAAATCAATATTTGGAAGATCTTCAATGGTCAATTTCGCATAGATTGCTGTAGCAAGTACATCAATACGTTTATCGACACCTCTTTCACCGAAACCTTCTGCACCATAAATTCTTTTGGTTGTCGGGTCAAAGTAAATTTCCAAGACCATATCTTTAGGATCTGGATAAAAACCTGGTGTTGTTCCACTGATGATTAGCGTAGAATGGAAAGGCATATTTTTCGCTTTTAGTGCCTTTGGTCCCATACCTGTTCTAGCAATCGTATAGTCAAACAATTGCATGATAGTCGTTCCATAGGCTCCTTTGAAAGTCTCGTTGCCACCAGCCGCATTTGCACCAGCTGTTCGCCCTCCTTTGTTGGAGTGAGTTCCTAATGGGAACCAAGCATGTTCGTCTGTGATTTGGTTCGGAATACTCGCACAGTCACCTGCCGCATAGATATCTGGAAGCGTTGTTTCCATACGCTCATTCACCACTAATGCGCCATTTCCAATATATTCAGCACCTTTAGCCGTTAGCATCTCTGTGTTAGGACGTACGCTAATTCCGATAATCATATATTCAGATTCAAGTACAGTTCCATCACTCAAATTGATGTTTTGAGTTTCTGGGTCAATACTTTGAACCATTGTATTCAATTTTAGGTCTACACCACCTTCTGTAAGAACCTTTTGTCCCATAGTAGCAAACTTGCTATCCCAAGGACCTAATATTTGAGGACCTGCTTCAACAACAGTTACTTGTTTTCCTTTCAATAATAAGTTTTCAGCTGTTTCAAGTCCTATAAGACCAGCCCCTACAATCGTGATTTTATTTACTTTTTCAAGAACACCTGAAGTATAAACTCTATCAAAATCTTCGATTGTCTTGGCAAATGCCCAATTGTCTGTTTTATCAAGATTCTCGATTGGAGGAAGTATAGAATGTCCTCCTGTAGCAAAAATCAATTTATCGTAATGGTATTCTCCTTTTGCAGTAAGCACTTTTTTCTCTTCAGGAATAATTTCGTTTACTGCTTCATTCAACTTCACCTCTATGCCAAAACGGTTTTCAAGCAATGCAGGCTTTACAACCATCAATTTATCTCTGTCTTTAATTTTTCCTGAAAGTGCATAAGGAATACCACAAGTGGCATAACTGATATTTGCTGTTTTTTCAAAAAGAATAATTTCAGCATCTTCATTTACTCTTCTTGCTTTTGCAGCTGCTGAAGGTCCTGCTGAAAGTCCACCTACGACTATGATTCTTTGCTTTTTCATCTCTTTGTTAGATAATTGTGTAAAACAGTGTTTTTGTTTGTTAGTGATACAAATATACGTGACCTCAATACTTATGAACAAATAATCATATCAATATATATGAGTTATGTAACCCATGTTACACATAATCGCTTATTTATACTTGATTCATTTACAAGTCTTAACACAAAAAAGCTCCGAACCTTTCGGAACGGAGCTTAATTATCTATCGATGTAGAAAAGAATTACTTTTGTTGGAGTTGGGCAAACTCTTTTGCGAAGTAAGTAAGAATAGCATCTGCTCCAGCTCTCTTAAAGCTCAAAAGCATTTCTACCATACATTTTTCACCGTCTAACCAACCTTTTTCAGCTGCAGCTTTAATCATTGCATATTCGCCACTCACGTTGTAAGCTGTGATCGGAATATCGAAACTCTCTTTCAATGCTCTGATTACATCCAAATATGGGAGTCCTGGTTTTACCATCATGAAGTCTGCTCCTTCTTGATAGTCCAATTCAGCCTCAATCATAGCTTCAGTTACATTGGCAGGGTCCATCTGGTACGTCTTTTTATCTCCTGATTTTGGAGCTGAGTCTAAGGCATCACGGAAAGGTCCATAGAATGCACTAGCATACTTAGCAGTATAAGACATGATCGATACATTTGTGAAGCCATTTTCGTCTAGTGCTTCTCTGATGTAGCCAATTCTACCGTCCATCATATCTGAAGGTCCGATGATATCGGCTCCAGCTTCCGCTTGTGCTACAGCCATTTTACCTAGAACTTCAAGCGTTTCATCATTTAAGATTTCACCGTCTTTTACGATTCCATCATGACCGTCTGAACTATATGGATCCATAGCCACATCTGTCATGATACAAGCTTCTGGAAACTTTGTTTTCATCTCTCTGATTGCTGTAAGGTAAAGTCCTTCATGATTCCAGCTTTCAGTTGCCATTTTATCTTTCTTTGCATCATCGATGGCAGGGAAAAGACAAAATGTACGGATACCTAAGGCTAAAGACTCTTCGATTTCTTTCAATAAGCTTCTTAGGGTATGACGAAAAATACCTGGCATCGAGCTTACTTCTACTTTTTCTTCGCCATCTCCTTCAATCAAGAATAGCGGATAAATTAGGTCATTTACCGAAACGCTATTTTCTGCAACCATATCACGAATAGCTGCTGATTTACGATTTCTTCTTGGTCTGCGTATATTTAACATGAAAGTGCCTGATTTTTAAATTGAATCTGTCCTCTAAATGTTAGGATATCACAAATGTAGGTCATATCCTTTTAAAATCAAGTGAGACCTTTTTACATTTGCATAGATTAGATCTAAGTCATTAAACCGAATACGGATGACCCGAATTTTTTATTTTACATTATTTCTCGCTTTAGGTTATGCCTGTTCCATTCCCCCTGAAGATAGTCTTCAGCAAGAAGAGGTTATTAAAGAGAAAAACTACCTTGAGCAAGGCGGTGCAAGCAATCAAGATATTGCGATTGAAGTAATGAGATAAAGTGAATCCTAACTGAATTTTTAGTGAAGCTTTATCTTTTTACCGTTCAAAGTCTTATTTTTCGATTTAATTGATTGAATATTCTAAGCAAAAGTAATTCTGGTCTGTAATGGACCTTAAAATCAGAAACTTCAATGGATCAGAAATCTGAGAAAATGCTCAAAGAGTTGAGCCCTCGTAAAATTGTCATTCCTATTTTAGTGGGGCTTGCAGTGATGGTGTATCTATTTTATAGCAGTTCAAAAGACATCTCCGCTGAAGATTTTGAAAAGATTAAAGAGAATATCATCAATGTGAATATTTGGTGGGTCATTTTTGCCGTTTTAGTCCTATTCCTCAGAGACTTTGGCTATATGTACCGAATCCGTAATCTCACCCACAAGCACCTCAATTGGGTCGCTAGTTTTTATGTCATCATTCTATGGGAATTTGCTTCTGCTGTCACTCCTTCCGTTGTTGGAGGTACTGCTGTCGCTGTTTTCATTCTTAATAAAGAGAAAATTCCTTTCGGAAAATCAATCGCTTATGTCATGCTCACTGCAGTGCTTGACAACCTCTTTTTTGTTGTAGCCTCTACTTTGGTCATACTATTTATGGGAACAGATATTTTCCCAGATAATAATCATAGTATGATGCTTATGGGTTATCAATTGAATTTAGAGCAGATTTTCTTAGTTAGTGTGTCTCTTATCGCCATCTATACCCTATTTATGGGTGGAGCACTTTTCTTTGCACCAAAAGCATTCAAACGTATTTTGATTGGTCTTACCTCTTTGCCATTTCTGACAAGATGGAGAGAAAGTGCTGTTCAGAGTGGAAATGACATGATTATCGCATCGGAACAACTGAGAGGACAAAAAATAAGCTATTGGTTAAAAGCAGTGATTTCTACTTTAGTGATTTGGTCTGCTCGTTATTTGATGCTGAATTGCCTTATCAATGCATTCTTACACGTAGACCTCACTCAAGGAAACTGGGATGATTGGTATCAACAAGCCATTATATTTGCTCGTCAAATAATCATGTGGATTGTGATGCTGATTTCGCCTACGCCTGGTAGCTCTGGTACTGCTGAATATTTCTTCCAAAGTTTCTTTGATGAGTTCTTCACAGCTCCTGGTTTAGTACTTGTCGTGGCTCTATTCTGGCGTCTGTTTACATACTATGCATATCTGATCTTCGGTGCTATTGTTCTTCCGAATTGGGTAAAAAGGGTGTTTTATAAAAAACGCACTTCCTAAACAGATTTGATGTTCTCCTAGTTGATAGATGGTATTTAGAATAAGAATTGTATAAAAGGTAAAAGACCATAACATAGAAATTATGACTTCAAAACTAAACGAAAACGAAAAACCAATAGCAGGTAAAAGCTTCTTGAGTGATGAACTTGCCCAATTTTTAATAGGTAAAGATCTTTTAGCGGCTGATGAAAGCAGACTTCTTTATTTGCACAGAGAACATAATATTCCTGTAGATAAACTTATTACAGCTTATCAGAAGCAACAAGAACTGATTGAAAAGTATAAGGAAGATTTTATTGAAGATGAATCTCCTGAAATAGAAGAGGAAGTACCTCCTATGATTATAAAATTAGTGAACCCTCTTATTGTGGAAATGTACACCTCAGAAGAGCAGTTAGCTACTTATATCATAAAAAGAGAATCTGAATAAAGATTAGAATTAGATCGTAGGATTCCCGATCAAACTTTTTAATTTGTATTTGAAGTAAAAACTAAAAACCAATTATCATGGAAAACGATCCAAATAAAGATAAGCAGAACCAAATCAATATAGAACTTTCTGAAGAAGTAGCTGAAGGAGTATATGCAAACCTTGCAATGATTGCACACTCAAACAGTGAATTTGTATTAGATTTTATCCGCTTGATGCCAGGTGTACCAAAGGCAAAAGTAAAGTCTAGAGTAATCTTGACTCCAGAACATGCGAAAAGACTTTTGGGAGCTTTACAAGATAATCTTAAGAAGTATGAAGAGCAGTTTGGGCCTGTAAAAGGGACACAAGAAGCACCTAAGTTTCCCATGAATTTTGGTGGAACAATGGGAGAAGCATAATACTTGTCTAGAAAAATAATAACATAGTACACATCGAGACTCTATACTTTATAGGGTCTCTTTTTTGTTCCGTAAATATTTATACTTTGAAAGTAAACATTAAAAAAATATAATTTCTAATTAACTCCTTATCTAAATATTTTCTTAAAAAATACTTGTCGTTAACACTTATAGACATTTAATTTGTAATATACGCTGAAGAGAAAGACAATATTTAATAACAACCTGTATGTCAGTTAAATTCATTTTTGATTTAATTGATTTTAGGATACGAATTCACAATAGTGTTTGTGAATGCATTTCAATTAGATAATGAGAACTTACAAAGGGATTTTATTAATTTTATTTATTATCCTAACAACAATTGCTTCAATAAATACAAAATATGATCTTAGACCTAAGAAAATAGAAAGAGGTGAAAAGTCTGTATACCTTGAAGATAGTGTTAGTATAAGCAATCAAGTTTTAACAATATTTGATTCTATCGGATTAATGGATGATATAGAAAAGTAGTATTTTTATCATTCATGAATCAAAATCTTTTATTTTTTTAGCTGTACTACAAGGTTTGAAATATTTTTTGGATGGTGGTGTTTTTTTAGCTTTGATCTTCGTCTTGTTATTATGTACAAATCAATTTTTTTAGCTTTTTTATTTTTAAAAAAGCTCAAGAAATCAGATACAACTTAGCTACTCAACTACCAGATTATATTGGTAAATCAATACGATGAGTTGAACCACTCTACAATTAATTTCGCATTTATACTTATATATTATACTATACAAAAAATCCCTACTGACTAAACCTCAGTAGGGATTTTTAGAATCTTACTATTCCTATTCCTTATTTCTTTTCTACTCTTTGTTTGACACTCAAACCAGCTGCAATCAAGAAAATAAGAAGCGATAAATACGATGCCGCATATGAAACTTTCGATCCAGCCACAAATGAACTTGGGTTGAAATCGAAAGTAATTTCATGCTTTCCTGCAGGAACTTCTAAAGCTCTCAACACATAGTTTACTCGCTTCATGTCTACTTCTTTACCATCTATTTTTACTTCCCATCCTTTCGGGTAATAGATTTCTGAGAATACTAAAAGTCCATCATTAGCATTTGAAGTCGAGTATGAAATATGACGGTTATTGAAACTGTTTAAAGTTGCAGTTGCTACCCCGTCTACATTATAGCTTGTTTTTGAAAGTTCAAACTTACTTTCGTCAAGAACAGCTTCTTTTTTTACATCCAACTGCCCCAATGCTGCGATTTCTTCATCAGCAAATTGTACGGTCTTTACTGACTCAACAAACCAAGCATGTCCCATTGCGTGTGGGTTCAAGATCACATCTTTTGCATTATTCCCTGCCTTCAAATATTTCGCATTAAGCATATTGATAGCCGGTAAATCTGCAGGAATTTGTCCTTGTTTTAAGCCATTGAATAATTTCATTTGTTCTGGCTGAAGCTCTCTTTCTATCAAATCCTGATACCTACGCATTTTTGCTGCAAAATATCCTCCAATAGATTTATGGAAATAAGATGTATTTGCCTCATTGAATGGATTACCTGCGATATTCAGAACTCGGTAGTTAGGGTCTTTATCTTTAAGAATTTCTTTATCTGCGGCAGTTTTCACATGACTTTTCTTTTGTCTAGTTTTTACAAAATCACTGTCATTTAAATACCTTTTAGATACTCCCCAAACATCTCCTACAGCCAACAGACCTACTACAACCAATACAATATTTGCACTGATTTTTTCTTTTATGTATAAGAAGATCGCTACAAAAGCTAAAGCAATAAGAACAACTGATCTGATTGCATCCGTTCTTATGAAAGAGACACGCTCAGCTGCTATTCCATCCGTAAATGCACCGATCACTCTCGCATCATTTGTACCTAACATTCTTTGGAAAATAGAAGCATCTTGAGCTCCGTGTGTGTTCATCATTCCAGCAGTTAGGAATATCAATAAAGCTACACCACCCGAAGCACCCAAGGCACAAAGAAGCTTTTTAAGATCAACTTGTTCTCTTTCTTTGATCAGTTTATCCAAACCTAATGTTCCTAATAAGCACATCACTAAACAAGCCACTCCAAGCGCCATTGCTACAGTTCTGAATTTATTGAAACCAGGGAAGTAATCGAATAAAGTATAATTGAACCATTGTAGATTGTTACCCCAAGAAATCATTGCCATTAGGATTATTGAAGCAATCATCCACCAACGAGTCTTATTTTCCATCAGTACAACACCTAAAGCAAAAAGGAAACACATTACCGCTCCTAAGTAGATTGGGCCAGCAGTAAAAGGCTGATCTCCGAAGTACAAAGGCAATTTAAAGTTTGGATCATTCACCAATCTGCTAGCCTGTTGCTTGCCTGCTACTTGCTCTAAAGCTTGTGCCATTGGCCCGTCTGGGCTAATACTTTCTTGGCTACTACTTCCATAGAAATTAGGGACTAAAAGTGTCAAAGACTCTAACTTTCCTTCACTCCAACTGAAGGCGTAATCTTTGTCTAATCCATCTTTTCCTAAATCCTGTTTATTTCCGTCTAATGGAGTCAACTCTCTTTTTCCACGAATGGAGTACTCACTATATTCTTGCGTAGTCCAAATCTTATACGTTTGGGTTGCAGCACCCAACAAAACAGCTCCTAACATCACTGGAGCTATTTGCGTCATAAACTTCTGAACAGTTCCTTTTTTGTAGGCAAAATACAATTCACTGAATGCATAAATTGCGCAAACAAAAATCAGATAATATGTAATTTGCAAGTGATTCGCTCTAATTTGAAGTGCAAGCCCTAACGATAAAACTCCTGCTCCAAGTAGTATTTTCCGATCGAAAAGAAGTTTCATTCCTCCTAAAACTAGACAAGCAAATGCAGTTGCCCACATTTTTGTCATATGCCCAGCCTCAATACTACTGATATAGAAAGCATTAAAAGCAAAAACGACCGCACCAATGATTGCCACCCACGGATTTATCCTAAAACAAAGTGCCATTAGCCAAAAACAAAGCATAAGGCAGAATACAGTAGCTGGAACTTCATGGGCTGTATGTAAAAAACCATTTAATGTAAGAAAGATATATTGTAATGGATCATTCTGGATCGAGCTAAATAGATACTCTGGAAATCCGCCAAACATTGCAACATTCCATAGGGCTACTTCACCTGATTCTTTTGCAAATTCTTGAGACAAGTGGCTCATACCCTCAAATTGTACTAGATCACTTTGAGGTAGCTTTTTACCATCCAAAATTTCTACATTAAAATATGCGATGGTCACCAAGAAAAAAATGGGTATAGCTACCCAATATGGTATAGTTTTCTTAAAATTCATTTTCTAAAAGGCTTAGTATTTATTGCTAAGATAAATGCAATATTCTTATGATTTAATGCTTTAAGATCTTTTAAAATTATAATAATAATTGCTGATATGCTTCAATCATCTGGTCTTTTGACCAAGATTTTCTAATATTTTCGGCATTCTCATATCCTAATTCTCGAAGTTGTTCAATTGGAATCTTAAGACATTGATCAATAGTTTCATTCAAACTATCTGCATCATTATTTTTAAATGTTAATCCATTATTTTCGTCAATGACTTCTTTACTACCTCCTGTGTCACTACCTACAACATACATTCCTGCAGCCATACCTTCTAAAGCAACAAGACCTAATGCTTCCATTTTAGAAGGGAAAATCAATACATCTGCTTTATTATAGATTTTATTCATCTCTATAGGATTATAAGTAGGTCTAATTAATTCTTGATTTTCAATCCCTTCAACTTTATCTCCTACTGTAATCAACTTAAAGTCTCCATTAATCTTAGAAGCAACTTTTCTAACTAAATCACTTCCCTTAAAAGGGTTTGGGGAATTAAAAAAAAGTAAACTAGTTTGTTCTGATATTCTTTGATTTAGATTAAAAAATACCTCAGTATCTATTCCATTTCTAATTACTCGAATATCAATATTTGAGTGAGCAGTAAATGACTCTTTAAAATCTTTTGCAATCCATTTCGAAACAGCTACAAAAACTATCTTAGGACTGTTTTGATAAATATTTTTTTTACGTTTTAGAAATTGACTTCGAAAATCTAAAATAGGATGTTTTAATGGGTAAATTTTATTAAAAGGTGTATTAGAATTTCCGTTCTTAAAATTTTTATTTTCCATGGTGTGTGCTTCACCACCAGTCATACACCACATATCGTGAAGAACCCAAATTACTTTTTTTTCTTCACTGATCTTTTCAAGTGTTTTTAAATCAAAATATCCTCCATGTACATTATGTATAAATATACAATCAGCCTCAGTGTACCAAAGGTTATTTTTTAGGAATTTCCAAGTACCATGAATATCATACAAAACTCCAAAATCTGAGAAAATTGTTCTTTTAAAAGCTCTATATAAAATAGAATCTATACCTTCTAGAAAGTAACTTATAAGACTCCTTTTGAAAGTTTTAATATTTGAATCAGTTCTATGCTTTATTTTTACAAGCATCTTACCGCCAAATTCTTGCATTAGGCTATAAGCTATATTTTCAGCTCCTCCATGTTGATCAGATGTATTAATGTGAAGAATTTTCATGATAGATAGAGGTATCCAAATCTACAGTTATGCTAACTTTGATCTATTAATACTTCAATTGTTAGTTTATCAAGTTGTAGAATAGGACTAAAAAGTTGATTAGTGATACACAAATTAAAGAAGATATTTAATAAAAATACGCCTAAAAGCGACACATTTAGGCTCATTGGTAATATTAATTGGCTTGCATTAGATCGTATTGTCCGTATGGGAGGTGGGGTTTTTGTAAACGCCGCAGTAAGTCGGTATTTAGGTCCTGAGTCCATGGGTAAATGGGATACGGCATTAGCATTTATGGGCGTTTATGTAGTATTTTCTGCTTTAGGAAGTGAAAGAATCCTTACAAGAGATCTAGTCGATGCTACTGAAAATAAAAAATCAGAAATTCTAGGAACAGCCGCGATCACAAGAATTATTTCATCTCTTGTTTTCTCAATTATTTGTGCATTTTCAATTCTATTTCTAAATACAGATGATCCTGAACAAGTTACTGTAGGAATAATTATCTCGATCGGAATATTTTTTCAGGCAGCAGATATTATCACCTATTTCTATCAAGCAAATCTATTATCTAAAAGAATAGTACAAACTAAGACTATTGCTTTTATAGTTTCTTCAGTTCTAAAACTAATATTGATTTACCTCAATGCAGAGCTAATTGCTTTTGCTAGCACTTACCTCATAGAAGTGGGATTATCCTCTATTCTTTTGTTAAGAATGTATCAGAAGAATGAAAATAGAGGTATAAGATCTTGGACTTTTTCTTTTATAGAAGCTCAAAAGCAACTCAAAGAAGGTGGGCCATTATTAATTTCTGGTTTGGCTTATATGATTTATGTTAGAGCTGATCAGTTAATGATTGGTGAGATGCTAACGAAAACAGATGTAGGGGTTTATAGCAGAGCGATTAAGCTTTATGAAATTCCGATGGCGATTTATGGAATCTTTGCAACAACTCTATTTCCTAAACTTACTAGTCTTTTCAAAGACGATGAAAGACGTTTCATGGAAGGCTATAAGTTGAGTGCTACTTTAATGACCTTCATAGCTTATCTTGGAGTTATTGTTACTTGGTTAGTTGGCCAATATGTTATTCTAGTACTGTATGGAGAACAATACTCTGGAGCAATCAAAGTCTTAAATGTATTAATGATTGGTATTGTTTTTTTATACAATGCAGGGCAAAGAGGAAATTATTTATTATTAAATGGACTCTATAATATTATTATTATAAATGCAGTATTATCTGCAGTATTGAATATAGTTCTGAACTATTATTTGATTCCAAAATATGGTATTTTAGGGGCTGCTTGGGCTTCTGTGATTACACAATTTTTTGTTCTGGAACTAAGTAACCTATTTTTCAAGGGGACTAGAAATATTTTTTATATACAGCTTAAAGCACTTTTTCTTATTCATATTCATAGATATATCTATCAGATAAAAAACAAAATATAATATGGTTAAACTAATTCAGACTTTTTTTACTCCTATAGTGGGAAAAGATCGAGCATGGAGATTTAGTATTATGCTAAAAGCATTTGGAGATGTATTCTTCTACAAGAAAAGTTTTTTTAGCGAGATAGGCTGGCTAAAAGCTTATGATCAAAAGATACCTGTGGATAACAATAACAATCCACTACCTTGGGTGACGTATAGTTTTATCGATTTTGTAACACCAAGATTAGATAAACGTTTCAATATTTTTGAATATGGTTCAGGTTACTCCACTTTATATTATTCAAAATATGTGAATAAGGTGTATTCAGTAGAGCACGATAAAGAATGGTATGAGGGAGTTAAAGACCAGATGAGAGATAATGTTGAATTACATTATGTCCCCCTATCAGAGGGAGAGAAATATGTGTCTAAATCATCTCAAGAGGAACCGTTTCAACTTGTTATTGTAGATGGTCGAAGACGAAATCTATGTCTGGAACATGCTTTAGAGGTAATTACAGAAGATGGTGTTATTGTATTAGATGATTCTGAAAGAGACAAATACAAGAAGGGTAAAGATCTTCTTATAGAGAAAGGATTCAAGGAAATTACATTTACAGGTATCGCTCCTGGAATGTTTTTAAATAAATCTACTACAATCTTTTATAGAAATCAGAATTGTTTAAATATTTAGTAAAATGGAGTACGCGCCTATAGCACTTTTTGTCTATAATAGACCAGACCATGCTTTGAAAACGCTTGAGGCTTTGTCCATTAATCAAGGCGCTGAAAAGTCAAAATTATACATTTTTGCTGATGGTCCTAAACAAAATGTAAATTCAGTTGATCTAGATAAAATACAACAGACTAGGACCACTATTGAAAAAAAGAAATGGTGTGGCGAAGTAGAAATCATCTATTCTGAAAAAAATAAAGGATTAGCAAAATCTATTACGGAAGGAGTAAATCTACTATTAAATAAGTATGGAAAAATCATTGTCCTTGAAGATGACATTGTAACATCACAAGGTTTTCTGTCATTTATGAATAATAGTCTTTCATACTATGAAAATGAAGAGAAGGTAATGCATATTGGTGGTTTTTTACCTCCAAATCAGAAGTTAGCTTCTACCTTAGAAACACCTTTTTTCTCTCCTTTTATGAGCTGCTGGGGATGGGCCACTTGGAAACGAGCATGGGATAAAATTAATCTAAATGAAAATGAACTACATCAGTACCTTCAAGACAACAATTCTTTTAATGAATATAACTTAGATGGGACTCTAGAATTTCATAAACAACTTGAAGATAATATTTCTGGTAAAATTTCAACTTGGGCAATAAAGTGGTATTCATCTATTTTTATTGAAAAAGGTTTATGCCTATACCCTCATCATTCTATGGTTCAGAATATTGGTCAAGATGGTAGTGGTGTACATAGTGGTACCATGTACTACAATCCTTACTACATCGAAAAGCTATTAGAATCTGAGACTATACCTTCTAGTCTTTTAATAGAAGAGTCTCAAGTTGGTAGAGAGTACTTAAAGTCATTTTATAATAATCTCAAGAAAAAAAGTTTCAGACGTTATATGATTAAAGCATTTAATAAAATTCAAACACTTTTAAAGTAGTTGCTGTCAAATTATTCATTTGCTAACATTTTCAGTTAAAAGACGTATTATCTCTAGTACATTTTTTTAAGCATATGAAAAAGTTACTTCTAACATCAATTATAGGATTAGCATCAGGAATAGCAGGAGCCTTCATTTTTAATGTGCTCCACCAAAATCAAGACAATATCTTACCATACGAAGTCAACTTGAGCAATACAAAATCAAATGTTGATCCTAATATTATTCAATTAGCTAATCGGATTAATCAGCTAGAAAATTCCAGCTTTACCTCCAATAATAATCCCAAAGGAGGAAAATCTCTTCCCCTTAACTTCATCAAAGCATCTGATAATAGTCGTAAATCAGTTGTTTATATAAAAACTTATGAGAAGAATCAGTACCGAAGACAATCTTGGGCTGATCTATTCTTTGGAGGCAGAGGCCAGACCTATGAAAAAAATATGCAAATGGGTTCGGGTTCGGGTGTAATTTTCTCAAACGATGGTTTTATAGTAACCAATAATCATGTCATTAAAGGTGCTGATAAAGTTGAAGTTATTTACAACAGAAGAAGCTATGTGGCAAAAGTAATTGGAGTAGATACATCATCGGATATTGCACTGATAAAGATAGAAGAAAACGATATGCCAGCAATTACGATTGCTAGCTCTAAAGATTTGGCTGTGGGTGATTGGGTATTGGCTGTCGGAAACCCATTTAATCTTACCTCGACAGTTACGGCAGGTATCGTAAGTGCCAAAGGAAGACGTATTAATATTATGAAGGATATGTTTCCTTTAGAATCTTTTATCCAAACGGATGCAGCGATTAATCCAGGAAACAGCGGTGGAGCTTTGGTAAATGTTCATGGAGAATTAGTGGGTATAAATACGGCTATTCTTTCTAGAACCGGCTCTTATGCAGGTTATGGATTTGCTGTTCCGTCAGATATTGTAGCCAAAATTGTGAATGATCTAAAGCATTATGGTGCAGTACAGAAAGCTTTTCTTGGTGCTGAAGTCTTAGAAGTGAATGAGGAAATTTACAAAAAATTAAGTCTTCCATCTATTGAAGGAGTAGTACTTACAAAAATACAACAGGGAGGAGCTGCCGAAAAGTCGGGGATGAAAACTGGAGATCTTATTATAAGTATAAACAATTCTCCAATTCAAGATCAAGCCATGTATAATGAGTTTCTTAGCTATCACAACCCTGGTGATGAGATAGAACTATTATTTTATAGAGACAAAGAATTAAAACGTAAATCCCTTACCCTTACCAATATTGATGGTACTACTGATATTGCGAAAAAAGAACTTTATGAGGCTGAAAATATTGGTGCCATTTTCGAAAGCTTACCTACTCTAGAAAAATCTAAGCTAGGATTAAAATCGGGGATTAGAGTCAATAAAATTGAGAGAGGAGGATTGATCAATCGAATGAGAATAAAAGAAGGTATGGTCATTATCTCTGTGAATAATTATCCGATTAATCGCCCCGAAGACTTTACTTATATCTTAGAAAGGGTTCAAGGTAGAGTACTGATTGAAGTGATGACAAATTCTGGTAGAGTTACGAGTTACTTATACTCTTTCTAAGAAAAATATCATAAAGAATAAAAAAGCAATCAGCCTAATTAGACTGATTGCTTTTTTATTTATAACTTATAAATGATTAAACTAGAAATAGTTTTTATTTAAAATAAGTGTCAACAAAACAACCTTTATAGATATAGGTTATCCATAGAGGACTTTTTCAAATGAGATTCTTCAAATAAACAAGTCACTCACTTATAGAGCCTTAAAGTCTAATCCTTATAATCATTTTAAGGATAGGTATAATTTTTGGGAGATAATTGGTGTATTATATACTGATTCATTCAAAACACTATCTGAAGTAACAGTACACATGATCTATAATCATTTCAAACGTGGCTAATTCTATTTACTTCTAAACTTTAATTCCATAAACAACTATTTGAAATACTCCCAATCAAATAATTAAACCTCATTTCTTATAGAATCTTTAAGGTATTGCTCTCTTTAAAATTATGGCTAAAAAATTATTCTCAATTAAACGAACAGCTTTTTCAACGGAAGAAATAGTTCAAAACATTACTCATAAGAGTAATTATGAGAAGACTATTCAATTTATTTATGAAGATAATTTTGAAGGAATCAAATCATTGATACTATCTATGGGTGGAAATGAATTTGATGCTGAAGATATCTTTCAAGATGCTATAGCTAAATTGATTTGGAGCATTGAAAAGTCTAAATTCAAAGGAAGTGCTAAAATATCCACCTATATCTACACCATCTGTAAAAATATGTGGATCAATACCCAAAAAAAGGAGTACAGATATAAGTTGGTCGATGCACAACAAGATAGCTATTTATTTGATGAATCATTGACTGATGAGACTCCCCTAAAAGAAGACAGTTTGAATGCGAAAAAACAGTTTTCTGAAGCTTTAAAAGAAATTGGAGCTGATTGCCAATCTATTTTTAAATCATTTTATTACGAGGGAAAAACCTTCAATGAAATACTCTCCTTTTTTAATGGTAAATACTCCACCGAACAAGCCATTAGAAATAAAAAAAGCAGATGCTTAAAATATCTGAGACAAAAATTAGAAGAGCGAAACATCTCCTCAGAGGCACTCAATAACATTCTAGATAGCAGCCTATAAGCCTCATTTTAGTTTTATTTTTATCAATCAACTGATTACATTTTTGTATAGCCTTGTCTAATACAAAACATGAACTACTATATATCATGGAAAAGAAGAACTTCAGTCAATCATTTTTTACACCAGAAACTAGTTTAGAGGAGATAGAAACTAGAATCTATCTTGAGTACAAAACTCGAGAACTAACAGCTATTAGACAACGCATGCTTTCAAACAAAAAACGTCGTCTTTATACAAGAGTATCATCAGTAGCCGCATCACTATTGATCTTCTTCATGTTCTCATACGCGAATTTAAATGTATCTCCGAGCTCTATAGCTTTACAAAAAGCAGATAAATACTCTTATCTGTACAGAAACTCATCCGTAAATGAGAAACAAAATATTCCTATACAAGATGCTATAGCTCTCATCCAAAAGTCCGATTTTAAATCTGCAATCAGCTTATTAGAAAAACAAAAGCAAGAACAGTTTTCAGACCATTATGATTGGTATTTGGGTTTGGCTTATTTAGGTGATGGTAAAATGGAAAAGGCTCAGCAGCTTTTCAACTATATTGAAAGCCAGTCAAATCATCTTTACCACAATGAAATAACTACTTATTTCAATTTTCAATTATTTGTTTTAGAAGTAACAAAATAAGTTCTCAACAATTTTAAAATGTTACTTCTGCTTGTTTTGCTGTTCTTTTGGAATGTACATATTTCCAAATACTCCCAAATAGAACTATAGATAATACAAGCATAAAGATTAGGGTGTTATACCAAGGTTCTCGTACAACTTGATCCATGTTCCCACTTATAATCATACCTCCCCAAAACATTGGGTTCATCCTCGCTACAGGATACGCTTCAATGTATTTCAACTTTGCAGCTCTAAGGGCCTCGTCCTTAGGGCTTCCTTTTTTAATCTGGTTATAAAATTCCTTCAGTATAAAAGTTGATGCTTGATCTTCAACTTTCCAAAGACTAGCTAATATTGACGGAGCTTTTGAATAAGCAAACGCTCTTTGCAAACTCATGACCCCCTCTCCATCCATATAATTTCCAATACCCGTATAGCAAGCACTAAGAGAGATCAACTTATGATTAGAAAAATCTAATTCCTCTATTTCTTCAAAACTTAATCCTGTTTTTTCACCTTCTGAGAAAAGATAAATTTCAGCCTCATTCGATGTATTATCAAAATTAGCATGAGTAGCAAAATGAAGGATATCAAACTCGGAGTAAAGCTCTAAAATATTTTCTCGGGTAGCCTCTTCATCTATGATATATCTTTTAGAGATATTTTTAACTTCTTTTGAAGAAAATGGTAAGTCTTTAGATGCAAAAGGAGCTATACCAAGAATACTTAAGTCTTGATTCGGCGCTGTTATTGTCCCTTTTACTAGTAAATCATGATGTAAAGAAAAAGCATAACTTATAGCATGATCTTCTAGTAAATAATGCCTATTTCTCCCAACAGGTAAAACTTCTAATGGTATAGATGATAACTTATCATGTGAAGAAACTACAATACTCTCCTGATGCATTTTAAGAATATTCTGAGGTAAAAGAAGCATTCTTAACTGCTCTAATTTATCTATAAAGGAACGTTCTATAAAGAAGTCACTAGCTTGTAATTGTTTACCTATACCATCTATCAATTTTAAATCTCGATTACTTAAATGGGTTATATGCAACTGAAATTTTTCATCACTAAGTGATACAATCAGTAATTTATTTTTTAGTAAGTAATATGATAAGAAGCTTTTCCCTTTTTCAGTGTAATGCTTTTTAAAGTAAGAACGGATATCATTGGGAAGTAAAAGAGGGCTATCCCTTTGTTCCTTTTTTAATTGAAAGATATCATCTTGAGCTAAATACTCATCCACAGAAATTCGCTGTCCAGCTTTATTCCTCTTATATAAAATATATGATTTAGCATTTTCTGCTATTTCTAAAGCATACAATAAATAATCTTCTTTTTGAGTAGCAATAAAGCGAGTAGAAAAATAGTCTATGAGTTGGTCTTGTAAACTTTTTAGTGAAGCAAGATGCTGTAGTTGATCTTCATCATAATACTGCTTCGAAATAAACTTTTTTAGGTGTATATAAGACTGCCAATACAATTTATCTTTATCTAACAACTCTGGGGCTTGTTCTGCTTTAGCAAAATAGTTATACATCAACTCACTATGTATTATACTATTCGTATCAGCTTTATTTTGTAAATACTGATTTAAAACATCAAAAGACTTTGATAAAAAATCTTGATTTGTTTGATGTTTACTCTCTAAATGAAACTCCTCTAAACTTCTATAAATCCTACTTTGTAAAACCAGATTCCGCTGAGCTTGGGCTTCCATCGATACCTTTACATTTTTCAAAGCTATCTCTAATACCTCGATTCCCTTATTTAAATAACCTAAAGCCTTATAACAATAAGCTTGCTGCCAATATGCTCTTGCAATATAAAAATGGGTTAGAAGATACGTATCTTTATTAATGTCATCTATATATTTCTTTCTTGCTGATAGTGTAGTCTTTATATATTTTTCTAAAGTCTGAATAGCTAGGTTATAATTTCCATTTTTGATTTCAGCTAACGCTAAAAAGTAAAGATATTTATTTGAGTTTATTCTACTTTTCTTATTTATATCAATCTTTTGTATTATTTCATTAGCTGCAGAAAAAGCATCTTTTGAGAGTAAAAAACCAATGTAATTTGAATAATCAATTTCATTAGCTGATAAACCTAAAGCATATAGCTGTATATTTTCACCTAGATGAAATTCCTGCTTTTGATAAAGATTATGAGCCAAGCCAGTTAGTGCTAAAGATATGACCTTATCACTCTGTCCATTTTTTTTTGAAAATAAATATCTTTTATGATAATAAAATTCCGCAGAGTCTAAATTCCCAACTCTATTGTGATAATCACCAAGTAAATCTAGTACTCTTGAATAAAATCTGGGGGACTCAATATTACCTTTTTCAAAATTTTTCATTGAAGCATGAGCTTCTGAATAACATTTGACAGGGTCTATCACATCCCTCAAGTATATATATGCTAAATAATATTGAGCATAAGCTTTAGTCGTAGCATCATTAGTAACTTCTGTTACCTTTTGCATATAATTAGCTGAACTATTAAATTTTCTTTCCTTATAAGCCTCATGTCCAAGACTAAGTAAATCACTGTCTTTATGAGACTTAACAAAAGGCATAAAAAGGATTTGAAGAAAAATAAATAAATAAATCATAAAAAAAATGATTCGACTGATTACAAATAAAGGCTTTCATTGTCTAAGATAACAAAAGAAAAAAATACAAAACTAAAATTTAAAAATACAAACATGAGAAAGCTAATTGCCATCATCGCTTTATTCAGTTTATGTTTATTTTTTCATAGTTGTAATGAAGAAACTGAAATTGCTCCTATGCAAAATACAACAAATGAAAATCAAATTGCAGCAGACTCTGTAAATTTTATGATGATACAGTCAGCTAGTTATACAGATCCCAATGAAGAGGGTGAAAGTGAAGAAAATTAAGCTTTTTCAAAAACTATATCCCCAATAATAGGTCAATAAACAAGACCAAATATTCTGCATAATATCGAAATAGGTTTCAATTTTACAGTATCACATCCTATTTCTTGATTACACAAATCATTTATCTGTAGTCTTTTATAAAGATCTAGAGAATCTAAATGATAGTATATATTCTTAGTTTAACGTAACCCCGTTAGTGTAAACTCTTTGGGTCGGAGGGATTATAGCCCCACCCTCCCCCAATTGAGTTTTTTAATTCATTTGCAACTAGGGTGAATAATCAAGAGAAAACTGATGAGAGTGATGACTAAACATGACATAAGACAACTTAACGTTCATATGAACATAGAAAGTAATAACTATAAGTTAGTGAGTAATACTAATGAAATAGTTATTGGAAAGCCTCTTGTCATGATTTTAAATCTGCTTCAAGAAGGTAAATCCATCAATGAGATCGCTCACATTTTACAGTATACATTTCCATCAGTTTCAATAATTGAGCTAGAACATATGATCAAATGCGTTTTAGATCAATTAGAACAAAGGCTCTGCCTTAAAGAAAAGAAGAGTCAAATCATTTTAGGTACTTCATGGGTTCATGATTTTGGAGAAAGAATATTGATTCAAATTCACTCATCAATTAAACAGCTGAGCAAGATTTGGAAATATATGATTCTATAACACTACTCAGAACCTTACATAATCACAACAAAACAAAAGACATAGGTAGTTTTTACCTATGCCTTTTTAGTTTATCTAGCTTTGGAATAATTGGAACTGTTGTTTCAAATCTTCCCAATCAATTTGTAGTAACTCCATATTTTTGAAAAATGATGGAACTTCATTCATCAAAAACACTTTTCTTCTAACATCTAACACTTTGCTATAAGCATCTGCAGAAATGAAATAACCAATACCTCTTTTATTGTATATAATTCCCTGATCTTGAAGATAAGTATAGGTTCTCATAGCAGTGTTTGGATTCACCTCTAACTCTACTGCTAACTGACGCACAGAGGGAATACGTTCTCCTTCTTTCCATATCTTTTTCAAGATATTCTCAATCAGAAGATCGGCTATTTGTAAGTAGATTGACTTTTTACTATTAAACTCCATAAGCGATTAGGCTTCTATTGTTTTAAATCTTCGATACCCCATAGCCCAAAAGAATACAGTAGCTATATACATTAGAGCTGTTAAAATATTCTCAAAAGCGGCTTTGTCCACTTCATTTTGAAGATTCAGAACTCCTCCTGGTAACTGAGTATTTGTTCTAGTAATCATTTCTCCATTTTGCATAACTGTAACGCTGCTTTCAGATTGAATTAATCCTGTAACAATGTCCATTGCATCCAATGTAAACATTGTTATTATTGAAACAAGACCTAATACAAACAAGAATAATAATGATTTGATCAATGGATTTTTCTGAAAAATAGCTCCTCCGAAAAAGAAGAATCCATGAATAAATACTGTAGTCAATAGAAGTTCAGAAGTCCAACCTCCAAGACTTAATAAGGAAAATGCACCTAGATTGAAAACTGCCCATATTCCTTGTCCTAACAAACTAACCACAAAATGTAATGTGATCACAAAGACAATAAACCCGATCAGTGACTTGAACCAGTGTACAAAAAACTTCTCTTCTAGTGAGCTTGGAATGGTCATGTAATGTAAAACCTTCGTCGATTCGTTGAGATGTCCATAAGCTCTAACTCCCACGATTGCTGCGCCTATCGTAAGTACCGTACTTAAAATACTTCTATGAAAATCAGTATCTACACCGTCATTTGAGAAAATACTACTGAGCAATGCTAAACTGATTACTGCAATAATATAAGTTGCAGCAGTGTACATTAATTTTTTCTTACTAACTATCCATTCATACATGAATAGATTTTTTAATCTAAGAATTGATATAGCTTGGTTCATGATTTCTAGCTTAGGGTTTCAAATACTTCTTCAAACTTCTGTGGTTCACTCGTAACTCCATTAAAGAGTAATTCAAGATTTATATTCGAATTTACTCCCTCTTCATTCAAGCCTATGACGTAATCATTACCTATAGCAGTTTCATAATAAAGAGGGTTGTTCACGCTCATTTCTTGCTGTCTTGTGAATACCAACTTGTCTGTGATTTGCTCACAACTTTGGTTGAAAACTACTCTTCCTTGATCAACAATAATGATAGGATCAATTAAGCTTTCTAAGTCTCTTACTTGGTGTGTTGAAATGATGAAGATGCGTTCTTCACTTGCATTTGAGGCTATAATTTTTCTGAATTGACTTTTTGATGGAATATCCAAACCATTGGTAGGTTCATCCATCAATACAATTTTACAGTTTGTAGCTAAAGCAAAAGCAATTAAAACCTTCTTCTTTTGTCCGTAAGAAAGCTCTTTCAGATGTCCTGCCCAATCTACTTTAAATTCTGTGAGACAGTCTCTGAATTGTTTGGGATTATAATTTGGGTAAAAAGGAGCTAGTGCCTTCTCATAATCAGTGATAGACAAATCAGGCAAATAAAACTCTTCAGCAAGCAAAAATATGTCTTGAAGTACCTCTGGATTTCTCTCTTTACTTTCATAGCCGAAAACTTTACAACTTCCTTCTTTCGGAAATTTTAGTCCCATGATAATCTTAAAAAGAGTCGATTTACCAGCTCCATTCTGACCTAAGAGTCCATATATATTTCCAGATACAAGTTTTAGATCAAGCTGATCATACAGTTTTTTATTTCTCTTATAACCAAAAGAGAGTTTATTTATTTCTATCATAAAAAGTACTGATTTAGTGTTCTAGCATATTAGTACACGTAAGCTAAAAAATTTTGTTCTAAAAATTCATGTTTGAATTCAAAAAAAAATATCAAGTAGTCAAAATCTGTTTCCCTTCCCATGTCCCTTCAACTTTAAACGGATAGAATCTTGTAAACATTTCTTCCTTATACCATTTCAAAGTTCTAGTTTTCTTTATCGCACTTTTATGTCCATTATGAGAGTAAGCAAAGGATTTCATTACCTCTTCATTTTCCCAAAGACTAAAAGTCGCAATCTGAAAAATAGGAATTTCAGCGACTCCTTTACTGAACAATAAACCTTCATAAGTTTGAAGTTGCTTTTGAGAACTTGGCACTGATGACCAAAAATGAAATAAAAGGGAAGGCTTTATTGTAGCTCTCGTAAGAACTGCTATCGGGATATTTTGAGTATCCACTTTTTCACTAGAAATAAAAGGGTTTTCTCCATTCCAAACACCTTTAGTTAGAATGGTTTTCATATACAATGTACAAGTCTCAATGGTATGAATTTTATATAATTCAATCAATTCTGAGGATTCAAAAAAATGGACTGCATCTTTCTCAGAAGTCCAAGTTTGCAGTAAACTATAAACAGACCAATCGGGCAAAGGATTAAAACCTAAGCCTGCACCACTCCCCATCAACTTATACGATGTTTGACCCTTTATTTTTTTCAGATATTGATGAGCATCTTGCATCATTTTAAATGCCCAAAATTTAGATTTTAAACTATCATATTTGAAGAAGGAAATTGTAGTAATTGGTTGCATAAAAGAATGAAGTAAGTACGTTTTAGCTAGTAAATACAGCTATTGAGATATTTTTTAGGCTCAGCTATATTTTACTTTCAAACACTCATTTCTTGAGCTTGGTTCTTGTAAGTCTAACTAAGGTACAAGTCTTGTCTTTATCCATTTATCACCTTTCTTCTGATATAAAAATCTTTGGTGTTCAGCTCTGTCTAATTGAAGGATATCTAACTCTGAAGCGTGTAAAAGAATTAAAGAAAAGTGTAATTTTTCACCAAACTTCAAATCTGAAGACAAAGGTGAGCTAGGAGAAAGTAAACTTTGATAATCTGAAACAGACGGAGCCTGTTTTGCTCTTTCTAATTGTTCATGATAAAATATAGAATCAGTGCCTATCAATTCTGCTTTTGCTCTTATCCGTATTTGCAGTTGCTTTTTGGAATGATAAAATAGCACTGAAACATTCGGGTGTTTTTTCAACTGCTCAACTTTAGGACTTCTAGAATCTGTAAAAAAATAAATAGAGAAATCATCTTTTATTCCTCTTTTGACAACTGTTCTTAGTTCTGGGAAATTTTGATCTGAATTATAACTTCCTAAAGTAAAAAATCGGAAAGGATGCTTACGATCAGCATTACTTCGTGCTAATTCTTGTTTCGCTTCTTCAAAAAGATTCATCATAAAATGAGCAAATAGAAATTTAGATTTGAATAATTAAAAGAACTACAACTGAATTGTTTAATCCTCTATCAATTCCTTTCATGAAGAAATTAATTTGGATAACCTTATAAATCATGATTAGGATTTAGAAATGACTTTAAAAAAAGCCCTCTATTTTGCCTTTACTTGCTTTCTCATAATATTCGGTACAATTTCAGTGAAAGCTCAAAAAGAAGAGTTAACCGAAGCTCAACTTGAAGCTTTAGCTAGAGCAATGGACAACCCTCTAACACAAGTCTGGAGTCTAGCATTTCAGAACAATACGGTTTGGGTGAATAACAATGTAAATGATGATACCCAATCTGCTAATCTTTTTAGTTTTCAGCCTATTCTTCCTATGCCTTTGGGTGAAGATTATTTATTCTTTGTTCGTCCTGTTTTCAATCTAATCACATTACCTAAATTTGACATAGATCAACCCGATTTCTTTGATGGGCATGATACAGGTTTTGGGGATATTATTTTAGGAGCAGGTTTTGGTCCCAAGAAATCTGAAGGATTATTATGGGGATTGGGAGCTTCTTTTATTTTTCCTACTGCAAGTTCTTCCTCTTTTGGTTCTGGAAAATGGCAATTAGGTCCTGCCGGAATTCTATTCTACATCAAGAAAAAGTTTCTCGTTGGTACTTTAGCGCAGCAATGGTGGTCTGTAGGCGGAGATAGTGATAGACCACGAACTAACCATGCGAGTTTCCTTTGTTTTTTTGTTTATAATCTCCCCAATCAGTGGCAACTACGCTACAACCCTAATATTGTAGCCGATTGGACAGCAGATGATGGTAAAGTCTTTTTCCCAATTGGATTAGGAGTTGGAAAAATGACAAAACTTGGAAAGGTACCAATTAAGTTAATGCTTGAAGGACAATATGGTGCTGTCAAACCTAATTTATTAGCACCTTTTCAAACCTTACCCATTCCAGGTGCTCCAGGTATAGACGCAGGAATTGATTGGCTTTTGAGATTTCAAATCAACTTCGTTATTCCTAGTCCATTCGGTGATATTGGAAAAATCTTGAAAATGCACGAATAAAAAAATAGGGTAAAAAGTATATAACTCTTTACCCTATTCAAATTCACTAATGTGAACAATTTATTTTTCGCTAGCCAAGATAATGTTATCTACGGCATCCAAAAGATCTTTAGCATAGTGTGTTGAACATGAACCTTCCACAGGCTCATTATCTACTTGAATTCTGTGAGGAATTCCTACTTCTAAAGCAGGTACCAAATCTCTTTCTTTATCACCAATCATCCAAGTGTTTTCAAGATCTGCATCGAACTTGTACAAAGCGCGCTCAAACATCAAAGTTCCTGGCTTACGGCTCAAAGAATTTGACCATTTCTCATGCAATGGCGCATAGTACATATAATCGATTGCATTATCACAAGCTTCCTGAAGTGCATTGTGACAGATCATCACATCTTTCTTCTCATAAACTCCTTTTACAATTCCCGACTGATTTGTAAGGATTACTAATTTGAAACCTGCATCTTTTAGCTTTTGTAAAGCTTCTGGAACACCAGGTAAAATCTCAAATTTGTCTAATGTATAAGCGTAATCAACGTAGTCTTTATTTAGAACTCCATCTCTATCTAGAAAAACGCATTTCGTCTTCATCCGACCCTTATTAGTTTTTTATCAAAGTTTATAAGAAATATTCAGCCTACAAAGCTAGTTATTCCGTCTGATAAGACCATGCGAAATTCTTAAAATATTATAAATCTGTGGTTTATTAAAAAGTACGACCTTTCCATTTCACTTTTGGAGTAAACAAATAATAGATTAGTAAACTGAAGTTGAAATACAATAAATAGAAGTCAAATGCGGCAAAATCCAAAGGTCTTACTTTCAAAGCCAGACTTCGGTGAATCCAATATTGAGAAGCCCAAAGAAATAAAATTCTTGTAGCCCAAGCAGCAATAGTTAGTAAAGGATAAAAAGCCATACCTACAAGAAGAGCTAAAAGAGCAAAAGAATTAGAAATCAGAATACCTCTGATCCAAAGTGGTGTCTCTAACGCTCCGTGCATCCATCGCCTTCTTTGCTTGAATAACTCCTTCCAACTCAAACAAGGCTCAGTTATACACAAAGTTTCTCTTGAATATCGGTGGATTACCTTAAAACCATTTTTCTTGAAAAGCTGACACAAAGCATAATCTTCTACAGGCGTATGTTTAATCGCTGTATATCCCCCAACCTTCAGATAAGTTTGTGTATGTACAAGCATATTGTTTCCGAGTGCAGTAGGCGGATTTCCTCTTTTACTTGCTTGTGAAATAAAAAATAATGCAATTAGCCAATCAAGTCCTTGAAGGCGGTGAAAAAGTTTTCCCTCAGTAACTGTAGTGGCACCTGTGATCATACACTCAGCAGGCTCATTTTCCTTTGGCAGCATACTCTCTACCCAAGAAGATGGTACTTGAATGTCTGCATCGGTATACATTAAATAATCAGGGTTTGAATAAGGAATTGCTTGCTTTTCCAATTGAACCAATACATTGGTTTTCCCTTTCAAACCATCAATCTGCCCTTCAATATTTACAAGGTGGAAATTAGGCTTATCAGCAATAAATTCTCTGACTAAAGCCTCTGTGCGGTCTTCCGAACCATCATTTCCTACCCACACTTCCCAAGTCGCTCTTTCAGACTCAAGAGCTGCAATGGATTGAAGGCAATTAATGATGTTCGTTTCTTCGTTTCGGGCAGCAATCAAGATGCTGACTTTTATTGCTTTACTTTCCAATTTTTATTAAAAAATATAGTGTGTTAACTTTGTCCGCCAGATAAAAACGCTTAAGGTTTGAATTTATCTATTCTGAGCCTTTATAGTTTTATCTTAATTTTTGCGAACAATTTTACTTATTTCAAGAAGTTCTCCCTTCCTTAAGGGAAAATGCTGGTTATAAACGCTTCTTGTCATAATTGAAGCCTTTCCCTAATGTAAAGTATTTTAGGGTCTTATGTGTAAATGTGTAGTTGAAAATTTCAAACTATAATGTGAGCATAATGTAAATGATGGAGAGTTTACCTTAAGGTAATTTTACCATAATTTTAGTTTCAAAAACTAATAAAGTTCCCGAAATCTAAAAAAGATGTATTTATCTAAGACGAGTAGGGAAATCAATTTTTAAATGAAATAAAGTGGGAGAGAAACTCTCCAAAAAATAAACTTCATGTCGAGACCCGACTGATTCATATATTACAAGGCTCGGTAGTCTCGATGAGTATTAATTGCATTGTATATGTTTTCTTATAAACAATTACAGGACTTTTGTATTTCAGTATTCCAAGAAATGGGATGTCCTATTGAAGAAGCTGAAATGGCTGCAAAAGTTTTGATTTCTGCTGACCTTAGAGGGGTAGATTCGCATGGTGTGGCACGTCTTATTGGCTATGTGCGACTTTGGAAAAATGGAAGAATTAATCCGACACCAAATATCAAGATTGTTCATGAAACACCAAGTACTGCGGTAGTAGACGGTGATGCTGGTCTTGGACTTGTTGTGGCTCCAAAAACGATGGAGATCGTGATGGACAAGGCTGACAACGTAGGAACGGGATGGGCTTCTGTCAAAAACTCGAATCATTACGGGATAGCTGGTCATCATGCTATGATGGCACTTGAAAGAGATATGATTGGGATGTCAATGACTAATGCTAGTCCGTTAGTAGCTCCTACTTTTGCCAAAGAACGTATGTTGGGTACAAACCCAATCGCGGTAGCTATTCCTGCCAATGAGCAACCTCCGTTTGTGGCAGATTTTGCAACAACAACAGCAGCAAATGGAAAGCTAGAAATCTTGCAACGTAAGCAAGAGGAAGCCCCAACAGGTTGGGTTCAAGATGCAGATGGAAATCAATCTGTAGATGCTTCAGCCCTGAAAGGTGGAGGAGCTTTATTACCTCTAGGAAGTGACAGAGTTCGTAGTAGCCATAAAGGATATTGCTTAGGGTCAATCGTAGATATTTTCTCAGCAGTATTTTCGGGGGCAAATTTTGGCCCTTGGGCTCCACCATTTGTAAGTTTCTTGCCTTTGCATCCTAATCCGGTTGGGGAAGGTCTGGGGCATTTCTTTGGTGCAATGCGTGTAGATGCATTCCGTCCTGCCGATGAATTTAAGGCCGATATGGATACTTGGATTTCTCGATTCAGAGAAGCAGAACCTGTTTCTCCAGATCAGAAAGTATTAATTCCGGGTGATCCTGAGCGTGAGTTTGAAAAAATCAGAAAGTTAGAAGGAATCCCATTGTTGGATCCTGTGATAAAAGATTTGGAAGAAGTAGCTGCTGAATTTGGAATGAAATTTCCGCTTTAATAAAGCTATTTCTAACAGAGTTATTCACAATTGGAGGCGTTTCTACTGGAAACGTCTCTTTTTAGTTGGTGAAATGTTGAAAAACCTACCTAAAAGTGTTGATAAGTCTGACTTGTTCACTTCGATTGTTGATAAATGAAAGATAAAATCAAGAAAATCAGAAATCTAAACCATTAATTGTTGATAACTTTTTGAAAAATAAGAATTTCACAAACTTGGATTTTCAGTAAAGTCTAAATAAGGTAGGATTCGATCAATCGTCTTTTTGTTTACATATTTCAGTGATTTGAAATCTTCGTCAGTTAAAAATGCCCCATGCTGTTCTCGGTAATTCACAATTAGTTTTGCCTCTTTCCAAGTCAGATAAGGATGACGACCTAATTGCATATAGCTAATGTGATTGATATGGATTCTTTTGATTTGAGCCTTATCGATTACACAATATTTTCTTAAACTATCGACCAATACTTCAGGAAAGTATTCAATCTCCATCAGCTGATTAAAAGCATAAAAACTTCCTAGCTTATTTCTGTAATTGATAATAGACTTTGCTCGCTTTTCTCCAATCCCTTTAATCTGTTTGAAGTCTTCTTGATTCCCAGTATTTAAATCAAAATTCTTAATTTCTTTCTTTTTAAACTTCACAAAAATCTGAGAGGAATCGCTCTGTATAGAATCCTTTTTATCTTTCACATAAAAATTCTTCTTTGCGTATTTTTTCTGAAACTTCTTTCTTTGAGGAATTGAAATATACTGTTCTAACTTCTGATAGGTAGAATCAGTTAATCCATATATTTTTCTTAGATCTTCTTTCTTATAAAAAATACCTCCTTTAGACTTAAAGTTTTCAATTCTAACAGATAGGTACGAAGGCATTCCCAACTTTTCCCATTCTTCTAAACCTATTTTATTCGGATTAAAAGTGAAATATTCTACTGGTTTCTCTTTCTGCTGTTCTTCTTCTTTCTCAATCGCTTTCAGCAAACTATCATATTCGTGAGCTAAATAATCTGATTCTTTAAGAGGGAAAAAAGTATCCCATAAACTTGAAATAAACATAGATGTGAAAAGTAGAGATATAAGTAAAAATAATGCGTTCGTTTCTCTCTTACTGAGTTGAAAAAAGTGTTGTACTTTCTGAAAAAAAGCCTTGAACATCGTTTATGTTTCTATTTTTGGGTAAAGTAGAATGAGGTTAATCGATAAATTCGTATTGGTTGTAGGAAAAATAAGCGTTTTTTATTTTAAATTGTCAATGATACAGCAGATAACTTTTAGAGGATGGAGAAAAAAGCTACAGGGAAAGTTTCGGTAAAGAAAGAAATTAGAAAGAGACAGATCATGCAATTATTTCGAGAGAAGGAAATTCTGTCTCCATCCGAAATTGCTAAAGAAACACAATTGACATTACCCATGTCTTCAAGCTTAACCAAAGAGCTTCAAGACGAAGGATATATTAAACTAACAGATGTAGAAGTTAGTAAAGTTGGTCGTCCACCAACTTCATACAAACTAGATGCAGAAGGAGGATATTTTTTAGGTGTAAATATTGGTGGTAGAAGAACTACTGCAATTATGCTTAACCTTTGTGAAGAAGAGATTGGTTTCCAATCATTCTCTAGTGGAAACCTTGATGGAGGCCCAGAAGATTTAATCAAAATCCTAGATCAAGTACAAGAATTTATTTCTTCTTGTGATGTTGAGAAAGAAAAAATCATTGGTTGTGGTATTGCAATCACAGGTTTGGTAAATAGCAAAACTGGAGAGACGTTCACTCACTTCAAGACACTTGGATTCAGAGATTTCTGTCAAGAATATCTGAAAATCCCTGTACAAATTGAAAACAATATTAACTCCGTTGTTCTGGGAGAAAAGTATTTTGGCTCAGCCAAAGACATTGACAATGTTGCTTGTATCTCATTGGGTTGGGGTATTGGTATGGGACTCTTGGTTAACGGAGAGCTTTATACGGGTAACTCGGGTCTAGCAGGTGAGATCGGTCACATCAAAGTAGAAGAAAATGGTGTTGTTTGTACTTGCGGAAAGATTGGCTGTTTGGAGACTGTTGCTTCAGGCCGTGCAATTGTAAAGCAGCTTAAATCTTCTCTAAGAGAAGGAGCTGAAACACGTCTGAATAACCTTGATGAGGAGAGACAGCGTCGTTATTATCTATTGGAAGCATTTGTAGAGGAAGTAAAAAAAGGTGATTTACTTTCAATGCAAGTAATGGAAAATGTAGGTGCTTATATAGGTAAAAGTTTGGGTACTTTTATCAACCTATTCAACCCTGAGTTAATTATTCTGAGTGGTATTCTGAGTGAAGCTGGTGATAGTATTCTTTATCCTGTCCGATCTTCCATCATGAAAAACTCATTGATTGAAATATATAACGATATTAAGCTTGAAGCTTCTGATCTTGGGCAAAAAGCGGGTAGCTTAGGAGCTACGACACTTGTTTCGGAACACTTATTTGGAACTTCTAAGATTAATGCAGATTTGTACGTATAGTTTTCTGGCTAAAGCACATAAAAAAAGGGATGATACAACTATCATCCCTTTTTTAATAGAGCTAAAACTAAGAGCTATTAAGCCAAAGCTTTCTTAAGGTCTTCTACTGAGAAGTTTGCGAAACCAGGAACTACGATATTCGCTTTTCCTAATGCTTCTTCTTCACCAATACCTACTACTCTCATTCCTCCGTTGATAGCAGCTTCTACACCTGCTTCAGCATCTTCAAATACTACACATTCAGCAGGAGTTGTTCCTGTTGCTTCAGCACCTTTCAAGAATACTTCAGGATCTGGCTTAGCAGCAGATACAGAAGTACCGTCGATAATTGCATCGAAGTAATCAGTAATATTTAAAAGATTAAGGATACGCATTGCGTTTTTAGACGCAGAGCCTAGTGCTACTTTCACTCCTTCAGCTTTCAATGCTTTCAAGAAGTCTAAAACACCTGGAAGAATCTCATCTTCTTTCATTTGGTCTACGTACTCCAAGTACCAGTCATTCTTCTTTGTCATGAATGAATTGAAATCTTCTTCAGAAAGTGTTTTACCACCTAGCTCAAGAATGATTTCCAAAGAACGAACTCTACTTACACCTTTTAGTTTCTCATTGTCATCTTCTGTGAAGTTGATTCCCAATTCATCAGCAAGACGTTTCCAAGCTAGGAAATGATATTTAGCAGTATCAACAATAACTCCGTCAAGGTCGAAAAGGCAAGCTTTGATTGTACTCATGTTCGTATGTCTTATTTTTTCATTTTCATATTAACCGTACTCTTTCTACAACATGCGGAAAGCTTCAAAATGTTCGAAACGGTTATTATACAGGTCAAAACTAAGGTATTCGGGGGGGATATGATAGTATATATAAAAAAAAATCTCCGCAACCGTTTGAGTTGCGGAGATTCTTATATTCGATGCAAAATAGAATCAGACTTTGATTTCTACATCAACACCACTAGGTAATTCTAATCTCATAAGAGCATCAACAGTCTTCGAGTTTGTTGGGAAGATGTCAACCAATCTTTTGTAAGTACAAAGTTGGAATTGCTCTCTTGATTTTTTGTTTACGTGTGGTGAACGCAAAACTGTAAATTTCTCTTTACGAGTTGGAAGTGGAATTGGACCACTAACTACTGCACCTGTTTTCTTTACAGCTTCAACGATTTTGGCTGCAGACTTATCAACCAAGTTATGGTCGTAAGACTTTAGTTTGATTCTGATTTTTTGTGTCATAATTTCTTAGTATTAAAATTAGCCGTCTGCTAATAAGAAAGCTAAAAGAAGTGACCTAAAGTTCGATTACCTTAGGTCAGGCTTCCTAATATATTCTAAAATCGGATTACTCTCCTCTTGCTGCCTTAATTACTTCCTCTTGGATGTTTCTTGGCACCTCTTTGTACTCTGAGAACGTCAATGACGCAGAAGCACGACCAGAAGTAATCGTACGAAGATCAGTTACATAACCGAATAGCTCTGCTAAAGGTACATCAGCTTTTACTACAACTGCACCGTTAGAAACTTCCTGTCCTTTTGGAAGACCACGACGCTTGTTGATATCACCGATTACCGCACCAGTGTATTCGTCTGGAGTAACTACAGATACTTCCATGATTGGCTCAAGGATAACTGGGCTACAGCTCTTAGCAGCAGCTTTGAAACCTAGTTTTGCCGCCAATTCGAATGACAATGCATCTGAATCGACATCATGGTAAGAACCGAAGAACAAACGAACTCTCATTGCATCGATAGGGAAACCTGCCAACGCACCGTTGCTCATTGTAGCTTCGAAACCTTTTTGGATCGCTGGGATGAATTCTTTAGGAACTACACCACCTTTGATCTCGTCCACAAACTGAAGACCTGGTTGTACAACACCGTTCTCATCTGGCTCAGCTGGGCTAAGTTCGAATTGGATATCGGCGAATTTACCTTTACCACCAGTTTGTTTCTTGTATACCTCTCTGTGCTCAGTAGAACCTTTGATAGCCTCACGGTATGCTACTTGAGGAGCACCTTGGTTGATCTCTACGTTGAATTCACGACGAAGACGGTCGATGATGATCTCTAAGTGAAGCTCACCCATACCTCTCAAGATCGTTTGACCAGTTTCGTGGTCAGTCTCAACTGTAAGTGTTGGATCTTCCTCTACTAGTTTAGCAATAGCTACACCCAATTTATCTACGTCACCTTTAGTTTTAGGCTCGATAGCAATACCAATTACTGGCTCTGGGAATACCATTTCTTCTAGTACGATAGGAGCACCAAGCTCTACAAGAGTATCACCTGTTTTGATGTCTTTGAAACCTACACCCGCACAGATATCACCAGCCTCAACAAATGGGATTGGGTTCTGCTTGTTCGAGTGCATTTGCATCAAACGAGAGATACGCTCTTTTTTACCTGTACGCATGTTCAAGATGTATGAACCTGCTTCCAAAGTACCAGAGTAAGCACGCATGAAACACAAACGACCTACGAATGGGTCAGTTGCGATTTTAAATGCAAGTGCTGCAAATTTATCTGAAGGATCTGCTTTACGAGTCTCTTCTTCACCTGTTTCAGGGTTAGTACCTACTGTATCAGGCAAATCAAGTGGAGATGGCAAGTAAGAACAAACAGCATCAAGCAATGCTTGAACACCTTTGTTTTTAAATGCTGAACCACACATAACTGGAGAGAATTCCATGTTCATTACAGCCTTACGAACTGCAGCACGGATTTCTTCAACAGTAATTGAATCTGGATCGTCGAAGAATTTCTCCATCAACTCTTCGTTGTGAGTTGATACAGCTTCGATCAATGCCTCACGAGCTTCAGCTACATCGTCAACCATATCCGCAGGGATATCGATCACTTCGTAAGTAAAGCCTTGATCTTCCTCATTCCAAACGATAGCTTCGTTTGTAATCAAGTCAACAACACCTCTGAATCCTTCTTCAGCACCGATTGGCAATTGTAAAGGAACTGGAGTTGCACCCAATTTCTCTTCAATTGTTTTCACGGCTTTCATGAAGTCAGCTCCCGCACGGTCCATTTTGTTGATGAAACAGATACGAGGTACCTTATAATCATCAGCCTGACGCCATACAGTTTCTGATTGAGGCTCTACACCTGATACGGCACAGAAAAGAGCTACAGCTCCATCCAATACACGAAGTGAACGAGCTACCTCTACAGTAAAGTCAACGTGACCAGGAGTATCAATAATGTTTACTTTGTACTCTTCTGAAGCTGGAGTTGCCTTACCTTGTTCAGTAGGGTAATTCCATGTTGTAGTAGTTGCAGCAGAAGTAATTGTAATACCTCTTTCCTGCTCCTGCTCCATCCAGTCCATAGTTGCTGCACCATCGTGTACCTCACCAATTTTGTGAGATTTACCAGTATAGTACAGAATACGTTCTGTAGTTGTTGTCTTACCGGCATCGATGTGCGCCATGATACCGATATTTCTTTGATGCGAAAGTCCGATTTTCTTAGCCACTGCTTATTAGAATCTAAAGTGTGAGAATGCTTTGTTTGCTTCTGCCATACGATGAGTGTCGTCCTTCTTCTTCATAGCACCACCTTCACCTTTCGATGCAGCGATGATCTCCCCAGCAAGACGCTCAATCATAGTTTTTTCGTTACGCTTTCTAGCGAACATGATCATCCATTTGATACCAAGCGATTGCTTACGCTCTGGACGAACTTCCATTGGTACTTGGAATGTAGCACCACCAACACGACGAGATTTAACCTCAACAGCAGGAGTACAGTTGTTTAGCGCTTTTTTCCAAACATCCAATCCGCTTACAGGCTCGTCACTGTTTTTACCTAGTCTTTCTTCAACCAATTCAAGTGCTCCGTAGAAGATTTTGTAAGAAACACTTTTTTTACCGTCCAACATCAAGTTGTTAACGAACTTAGTTACCAAAGTATCCCCGAATTTAGGATCAGGAAGGACGTATCTCTTTTTTGGTTTACTTTTTCTCATTGTTATTCTTTTTTACAGCAACCCGTCCGGTTGCTTTCAAATTAATACTTAGTTAGAAAGAAAAATTTTTGCCTTTTTTAGAAGATTACTTCTTAGCTGCTTTAGGACGTTTAGCACCGTATTTAGAACGACGCTGAGTTCTTCCTTCAACACCAGCAGTATCCAACGCACCACGAACGATGTGGTAACGAACCCCTGGTAAATCTTTTACTCTACCACCACGGATAAGCACGATAGAGTGCTCTTGTAGGTTGTGACCTTCACCTGGGATGTAGGCATTCACCTCTTTACCGTTTGTCAACCTTACTCTGGCAACTTTACGCATTGCTGAGTTTGGTTTCTTAGGAGTTGTTGTATATACACGAGTACATACACCTCTTCTTTGTGGGCACGAGTCCAAAGCCGGAGACTTAGACTTGTATTCAATTTTCTTTCTACCCTTTCTTACTAATTGTTGAATAGTAGGCATTTAACTAATTGTTTTTTATTACACTCAACTTTTTTCGAACTGCAAAGGTAAAAATTTTGTCTCTAATTACAATATTTCCCCTAAATATTTTATTTCGAGCAAGTTAAGTTAACATTAAGATTTTCAACAACTAAGCTTACAACCTCCATAAAACCCTCATACGGCCATTTTAGGGCACTCCAGTAAATTTTTCTTAATGTAGAGCCCTCAAAAACATTTTTGTTTCAATAACCTCACAAAAGTTACATTTCACTCAGAACAACAGTAAAGTTTTTGAAAGAATTTCGTGAACAAGCAAGAAAACGGCTTTTATAAGCTCTGAAGTATCAAAAGACAGGATTGGATTAAAGTGAGAAAATTACACTAATCGTTAGCTAAAAAAATAAATATATAATATTTGAATAGGTACAAATCTGATTAAAATACAATTTTTACCTGAGAAATGAAAATGAAACTTTATTTTTTTAACACTTTTTAATAGTATATGTCGTTTTTATTCGCTTAAATTTGCAAGCCTTTTATCTTACGTGGGTAAGTAAATCACTCTAACCCACTATGTTTAACCAAATTATCTAAATATGGAAGACAGGCAGACGCCCAATTTCAGTTTTCAGAAAATTTCAAGAATCACTTTAGTTACACTATTATTACAAATTTCTACTATTCAATTAACAACAGAGGTGTTGGCTTCAGAAACACCAAAACCAATGAGTAAGCAAGAAGCCTATATACGCCAACTGTATTACACTTTCGAACCAATATGTCTGAAATATGGCATAAACACCAAGGTAGCTATTTCACAGGCTATCATGGAGCAAGGTTGGGCTTTGAGAAGCGATTATAGAATTTTTAATATCTATGCTTCTGCCAACCGTAAAGCAAGTAAGGTGGTATGGGACAATGGTGAAGCAAGATATCGCCGTTACCGTACTTATACATCTTTAGACCAAGCAGTAGAAGATTACTGCAAGGTTTTAAACTCTTGGCCCGCATATACAGAGCATGGTCTTTTTGAGACTAAAAGCGCTATTAAGCAAATTGAGGCTATCGTAAAGGGTGGGTATGCTACAAACCCTAATTACGAACAGCAAACCAAGAAAATATTGATGAAATACGTATCTCCTATTGTTGATTTAATTCGAAATGAGGAGGTATCAGGGCGCAGCAAAAAGCAATATGCAGCTGCTATTCGCTAAAGGATTCAACTTCTAAAACCATAAAAGGCGATCTCTGGGTAGAGATCGCCTTCTTTATTTCTAATTCATTCTATCTAAAGACTTTTTACAGCTTCGTCCAATTGCGCTAAAGCTTTTTCTACAACTGATTTAGGACATGCTAAGTTGATACGCATAAATCCACTTCCCTCCTTACCGAAATCAGTACCCGAATTTAATCCTAATCCTGCTTTCTGTGTAAAGAACTTCACCAACTCTCTTTGTTCCATACCTAATTCTCTACAGTCTAACCAAACCAAATAGGTTGCATCTGGCTTCATAGCTTTTATTTGAGGGATATTTTGCGATAAATACCCTGTGAAGAAATTGATATTCTGTTCTACATATTCATGCAATTGACTGAGCCATTCTTCTCCATGTTCATAAGCAGCAACTAAAGCCTCTGTTGCAAAGGTACTCCCAAAATTAAGGTGCATTGGTTTTGCTATGGAAAGATATTGTTCTCTCAACTTTGGATTTTCAATCACTAAATAAGAACAAGCAAGCCCTGCCAAATTGAATGTTTTACTAGGAGCCAAACAAGTAATCACTAAATCTTTTGCAGACTCAGTTATTGAAGCTAAAGGAATATGCTTTTCTCCCCACCAAACAAGATCTGCATGAATTTCATCGGAAATGATAACGACATTATGCTTTTGACAAAGTTCGAGAATTCGCTGCAACTCCTCTTTTCTCCATACCCGCCCACCTGGATTATGGGGATGACTTAATAATAATAGCTTTACTCCACTTGAAAGCTTCTCACCCAATAAAGCGTAATTAAGTTCAAATCGATTGTTTTTGATCTCCATCGGGATATCAAAAACTTCTCTTCCTTGCTCTTCTACTACATGGTAAAAAGGTGGATAAACTGGGCTAAAAAAAGCAACCTTATCTCCTTTTTCGGTAAAAGCTTGAACTGCCATAGCCAAAGCAGGGACAACGCCCGGGCTAAAAATCATGTCTTTTTCAGAAACAGTCCAGTCAAAACGTTTTTTCAACCACGATGCTGCCGATTTGAAAAAATGAGTCTCTTTTTGAATGGTATATCCATAAATTGGATGCGCTACTCTTTGCTGAAGGGATTCCTCTACTTCTTTAGGTACTCTAAAATCCATATCAGCCACCCACATCGGAATGACCTCCGAGTTTTGGAATAGCATTTCTCTCAAATCATATTTGACAGTTTTTGTATCTAATCTAGAGATGACTTCGTCGAAATTGTATTTCATAAAAAGGGACTCAATTCTTCAAAAAACGATTTACTAAATAAAAATAATGAGATTGAGCTTTCATTCGAGTGAAAAAGTCAAAAAATAGCTTTTCCTTAAAATGTTAATACATTCCTCTCCACTAAATCTTCTGAAGATATTATCATTTTAAAGCATTTGCTTCTTTTAATTTTTGTTGAGCTTCTTCTTGTAAAGCTTTTAAACAACTAGCGCACAGACATTCATCATACTTCTCGCTCACGTACTCCATCTCTTCTTTTGTAAGTTGTACTGTGAAACACTGACATTGTGTGATGTTGCCTGCTTTACACTCAAATCCAGCACCACATCTGAGGCACTTTTTTGTTTCGTGAGAAGGCATAATTGTATTAGTTTATAGTTTATAGTTTATTACTACTTTTTCAACACTTCTCTATAATGACCTTGTTCCTATCCTAAAGATTCGACAACAGTTTCTTCGTATCCTACAAGACGCTTATACATCTGAGCTACATCTCTTGTCACTTGTTCTTTATGGAATCTTTGAACATACTGGTAACCTCTCAAAATCATATCTTCTCTCAAGCTATGGTCAGACATGATTTTTTCAATCCCTACTGCTATTGTCTCAGGATAATTCGGGTCTACAAAATAGGCATTCGGACCTGCAGCTTCTGGTAAACATGAAAAATGAGAAGTGATGACAGGTGTTTTACTGAACAAGGCTTCAATAATAGGTATACCAAATCCTTCATATACTGAAGGATAAATAAAAATACTCGCACCCTGATATAAAGCTGGAAAATCGGCAAAAGCAATTTGCTCTTTGAACAACACCCACTTTTCCAGTTTATGCTTAGCTACAAAACTTTTTACTTTCTTTTTATATGATGTTCCACCCCCAACAACAACCAAAGGTACTCTTTGATCTTCTGGCATTTGTTTCAGAGCTTCAACCACTGATAGTAATTTCTTACGCTCAATCACTGAACCTACATACAACAAATACTCATTCGGAAGCGAATATTTATGCTTAACCTCTTCTATTTTTTCTTCACTCACTTGATAATAAAAGCTCTCATCACAGGTTTGATAGATCACCTCTATTTTATCTGGAGCGATGTCAAAATACTTGACAATATCATATTTCGTATTCTCACTAATCGCAACTACTTTGTCAGCCTGCTGACAAGCACTTTTAAATTTGAGATTATAAATGATATTATCTATCGGATTATACTGTCTAGGGTAAATCTTGAAAATAAGATCATGGATTGTCACCACACTCTTAACTCCAGATTTTTTAAGTCCTAAAGGAAGTTCATGACTTAGCCCATGAAAAATATCTATTCCATCTTCTACCAAATCATTAGTCATCCCTTTTGTTCGCCAATATGATTTAGAGCCACCTTCAGGAAGGTGAATTGGGTAATTCTCTAAAAAAGGCTTTGTACGCAGATTTTCTTGTACTCGTGGAGTATAAAGATGAAGTTCCATCTCATCACGATACATTTCATCTAGGTTTTCAACTAAAGTTCTACAATAGTTTCCTAGCCCCGTGTAATTATTAAACACCCTCTTGGCGTCAAATCCGACTTTCAACATATCACGAAAAAGTATAACGGTTAGATTAGATTTGGATAATTTAGATAATTGATTGATTGGTATAAAAGTTACTGTAAATCAGCTTTGATCTCAATCACTTTTTCTGGTGCTTCAGGATCGTTACTCACAATAGTGATTCTACGTACTTGTTGACCTGTTTGATCTTGATCCCAGAATTTGACATTGATATTAATACTGCTGTATGGTGCAATTTCTTTTTGTTCTAAAGAAACAACCTCACAGCCTCTCCCTGCTTTCACTTGTTCTATCACCAATGGAAGTTCGCCTGTATTCATCACTCTGATGCTTACAAGATAATAGTCTACTACTTTGATTTTCCCTAAGTCAACTTCATCATTAAAGACACTGATCTTAGGACTTGAAGCTTTGTCTCCTACGTCTTCAGATCTATATTTTGTAAGATTAAATGAAAGAGGTAACACAAACTCTCCTCCATCTTCCAAATTTGTATAGAAATGTAATGAATCTTCTTTTGCACCTAATTCAGGAACCAACTCTGGTTGCAAGAATATATCCATTGTCGACTTTGAATGAGGTGGTAGTTTAGTTTCGTCAAGTACAACCTTTATATACTTTGGTGTCTTTGGTTGTTTGATAAACTTAAGTGTGTCTTTCTGACTGTTATAAAATTCCACTGTTTTCTTCAGAAGACCTTTATCTGAAACTGAACCTAATCGAACTTTTTTCGACTTAAATCTCAGCGGACCTATTTCATATGGGTATTGTACTTTTTCAGACATGTTTGTAGGCTCTATAAAACCTTTTAACATCAGCTCTGAGCTCGCACTTTGTCCTTTATATTTTACCTTAAAGCTTTTCTCAAATCCTCCAGCTTTGTAAGGGATGTAAGCAACTGTAATAACAGATGAAGTTCCTTTCGATAATTTTTCTTTCGAATAATAGATACCTAAACAAGAGCAATCTGCCGTAATTGTATCTATCTGTAGTCCTTCTTGAACTACTTCAAATTCAAATTTATGCTCTAACTTCTCTTGCCCCGCTGGAATTCGTCCGAAATCAAACTCAGTCTCTTTAAATTGTACTAAAGATGATTGGGCCAATAAACTCCCCGAAAATCCGAATAATGAAATAAATACTAACAGGTTAAACTTTTCTCTCATAAGTCAAAATCAATGTGGACTCCTCTGAAACATAGTGGTCTTGCTAAATAGCAAAAAAGACTTGGTATTCCCTAATCTTATTGGACTACAGTCTAGACCAACTTAACGATCATCCTAGAATACAAATATACACAAGCTTACTTTTTTATCTCTTTTCCACCCTGTCTTATTCTAAGTTTTTAAAGAAACTTCAGAATCCTTTAGCAAAAAAAGGATAGAAATAGTGCCACTCCAAAAAAAATATTAACAGCTAATATGCCATTTAAAAGAGGCAAATTTATAATTTTGTGAGTTGAGCAGGGTGTCTTATCGCTTCAGAGTCTAACTCTGAAGAGGAAAGTCCGAGCAGCAGAGAGCACCGTACTTCCTAACAGGAAGGCATTCTATCTTTGTAGAGTGACAGAAAGTGCCACAGAAAATATACCGCCTCTTTCGAGGGGTAAGGGTGAAAAGGTGAGGTAAGAGCTCACCGCTTCTTCGGTGACGCAGAAGGCATGGTAAACCTTACGGGCTGAAAAACCAAATAGGTTCCGTTACATACCTACGGGTAGTGCAAAGTCGCTCGCTTTGTTTCTTTCTTCGGAAAGTGGGCGGAATGGGTAGGTTGATTGATCTACAAGGCAACTTGTAGCCTAGATAAATGATAAGAACTGAATCTTTCAGGACAGAACTCGGCTTATAGTCCTGCTCAATTTTTTATTTAATAGTCTTTAATGATTTTCACAATCCTAACTTTTTGTAAGTTTGTGTTTACAGGACTACTATTTTAATTAATCAGGAAATTATCCCAAGCACTCTACAATCCTTAAAAAACCATGGCAAAAATCCTTATCATTGATGACGAGAAAAGCATCCGCTATACACTCAGAGAAATTCTAGAATTTGAAGGTTATAAAGTAGAAGAAGCCAAAGATGGCGAAGAAGGTCTTGAGAAATTAGCCCTTAATGACTTCGACATTTGTTTGAGTGACGTAAAGATGCCAAAAATGGACGGACTTACGGTTCTCGAAAAAGCAATGGGACTGGGTAAGAATACAGAATTCATTATGATTTCTGCTCATGCCAATATTGACATGGCTGTAGAAGCTACCAAAAAAGGGGCTTATGATTTTATCCAAAAGCCTGTAGAGTTAAATCGATTGCTTCTTGCAGTACGAAATGCTTTGGATAAATCTAAATTGGTTAAGAAAACAAAAGTACTGACTAAGAAAGTAAAACTTCAGAATGAGATTGTAGGCGAGTCTGAACCTATTATCAAACTGAAAGAAACGATAGATAAAGTTGCACCTACAGAAGCTCGTGTTTTGATTACGGGTGCAAATGGTTCGGGTAAAGAACTTGTAGCACAATGGATTCATGCCAAAAGTAACCGTAATAAAAAACCTCTTGTTGAAGTAAACTGTGCTGCCATTCCTTCTGAATTGATTGAAAGTGAACTTTTCGGACATGAAAAAGGAGCTTTTACTTCAGCTGTAAAACAGCGTGTAGGTAAGTTTGAGCAAGCAGACGGAGGTACACTTTTCTTGGATGAGATTGGAGACATGAGTCTTTCAGCTCAAGCTAAAGTATTGAGAGCTTTACAAGAAAAGAAGATTACTCGTGTAGGTGGCGATAAAGAATTGACGGTAAATGTTCGTGTTCTAGCGGCAACGAACAAAGACCTTAAAAAAATGATTGAAGACGGAGAATTCCGTGAAGACCTTTACCATCGTTTGAGTGTAATCTTAATGAAAGTTCCTCCATTGAAGGAGCGTAAAGATGATATTCCATTATTAGTTGATAAATTCTTGGACGATATCGCACAAGAATATGGCGAAACGAAAAAGGATATTGACGATGTAGCTGTCAGAAAACTAATGGAACCAGAGTGGTCTGGAAATATCCGTGAACTTCGTAATGTCGTAGAGCGTCTGACGATTATGTCGAACGAATGCATTACAGCGCAAGACGTAGAAATGCACCTCTAAGAGGTCAAAATATAGAATAAAAAAGGCAAGTCAATCGTGACTTGCCTTTTTTGTTTTTTAAACTCTATTAACCTCAAATACATCATCCTCCCCCTCTCCAATTTTATTTCATTAGAATTATCAATAATTTTGAAGTCGAAGCTTTTGTTCAATAGAATAAAGGCTCATTGCAATTAACTTTACGTTTCAGATTAAAAGACCAATATGAACAAGATTGATAAACTGTTCGAATCAAAGAAGAAAGGCGTTCTGAACGTCTATTTTACTGCTGGATATCCAAATTTAGATGATACCGTAAGTGTATTGGAAAGTTTGCAAGAAGCTGGTGCCGATATGATTGAGATCGGGATGCCATATTCTGATCCAGTAGCCGATGGACCTACAATCCAAGCAAGTAATGACAAGGCATTAGCCAACGGAATGACTATTCCAAAACTTTTGGAACAATTGAAAGGCTTCCGCGAAAGAGTTCACATTCCTGTAGTGATGATGGGTTACGTCAATCCTGTAATGCAATACGGAATAGAGCGTTTCTGTGCGGCTTGTGAAGAGCTTGGCATCGATGGTCTAATTTTGCCTGATCTACCAATGCAAGTTTACAGAGATGAGTATAAAGATTTGATGGAGTCTCATAAGCTTCACAATATCTTCCTTATTACTCCTCAAACAACCAATGAGCGTATCAAAGAAATTGATGAAAACTCATCTGGTTTTATCTATGTAGTTTCTGATGCGAGTATCACAGGTGCGAAGAAAGGAATCAGCGAAGAGCAAATTTCTTATTTCAAACGTTTGAATGATATGAAATTGGAACAACCAACACTTATTGGTTTTGGTATCTCAGATCATGAAACATTCTCTACAGCTTGCGAATATGCCAATGGTGCAATCATCGGTAGCGCATTTATCAAGGCATTATCACAAGAAGGAGAAATCAAGACAAATACAAGTAATTTTGTAACAGGAGTCTTGAAGGGAGAGTAAAAGAATTTTAGAAAAAAGAAATATGCAGTTGAATCACGAGGAGAAAGATTTTATCCGTCAAAATATCGGAGCAGACGCTAGTCAATTGATGCTTCAATCCAAAAAGTACCCTGACCTGGATATGAAGATGTTAGTCAATCAGATTGTTTGTCGTCAGAAACTAAAAGATAAACTTCCTTCGTGGTTCAACAACGATGACTTGATATTTTCAAGCCCACTTTCTTCAGAGCAATGCTCATCTGAACAAGCCGCAGCTTACAAAGCTTCTCTTTTTGAAGGAAAAACATTTGCTGACCTCACAGGAGGACTCGGAGTAGACAGTTGCTTTTTGAGCAAACACTTTGAAAAAGGCTATTACGTTGAGCTTTCAGAAGAGCTTGCACAAACATCGCTACAGAACTTTGACGCACTGAATGTTCAGAATCTTGAAGTAAAAAATAGCAGTGCTGAAGATTTTCTAGCCGAAATTTCTACACCTCTTGATATCATCTATCTCGATCCTGATCGCAGAGATGAAGCCAATCGAAAACTTGTCGCTTTTGAAGATTGTTCACCCGACCTTTTAGGCATCAAAACTGACTTGCTTTCAAAAGCAAAAACGGTAGTCGTAAAGGCATCTCCAATGCTAGATATTAAAGCCTCCTTACGTCAGTTGCCTGAAACTATTGCCTTGTATGTTATTGCTATCAAAAATGAGTGCAAAGAATTATTATTCTGCATGAAGGAAGGCTTTGAGGGTGAAGCTGAAATTCGATGTGTAAATTTAATCGGAGATAAAGAAGAGATTTTTACTTTTGATTATCTGAAAGAACAAGAAAATCCAATTACATTCACCTCTGAATTAAAACAATACCTTTACGAACCCAATACTGCCATACTGAAAGGCGGAGGCTACAGAAGCGTTGCAATGAAGTTTGGATTAGAGAAGTTGCACCCGAACTCGCACCTTTATACTTCAGATCAATTCATTGAAGATTTTCAAGGGCGATCTTTTAAAATAGAAAGTCATTTTGCCTTGAATAAGAAAGAAATCAAGAAGCAACTGAAAGATAAAAAAGCATCGATCACTGTTCGTAACTTCCCAATGTCTGTGGCTGATATCCGTAAGAAAACAGGACTCTCAGAAGGAGGAGATTATTATCTTTTTGCAACGACTCTCAATGATGAAAAGAAAACATTGATCAAGTGTAGCAGAGTTTAGAAGTATAAATACTTTATAAAAAGAAAATCCCTTTTGAATGATTGATGCATCCAAAAGGGATTTTTTTTATGGTAATGGATAATTCTAGTTATCAATAAAATTACTAATCGAATTGATCATTTCTAGTTTACCATCTACAAATCTTACGATAGGAACATATTGGTTATCTGTTTCTCCATCAGGATAAGCATGTGCAGGAAATAAAGCACCTCTTCTCACACCATCCATTGCAATTTCTTGCCCAAATCTAGTTCCGTACTTATTCAGCATTTTTCCGAAATAATAAATTGTCTCGAAACCTGCAAAAGCGTGAAATGAAGGAGGAACATTATATTTTGCCATATAATCTCTCACAAACTTATTTACCGTAGCGTTTCCATCTAAATCATTAAATTCTGGATATAAGAAATGAACTCTAGCGGCTTCCATTTGGTCATATGCTAGGTATTTAAAATCAAGCCATTTACTTGTTGTATAGATCGGCGCATTTGCTTGTACACTTCTAAGTGCACTCAAAATACTTGATGCTACACGCTCCTTTTTAGCTGCAATAAATACGTGTGCAGGACGATCGTCATACATTACTACAGACTGCCCTTCAGCCAATACCAATTCTGGTAACTCTCCTTTCTGACGCTTTCTCAAATCTGAAATACTTTCCAGCACTTGATCATCTTCTGCCAATTCAGCGCTATCATAAGTTGTATTTAGCAAATCAAAGCTTTTTTGCATGTCTTGGAAATCGACAAACTTTGCAATCATCTGTACTTCTACCCCAGCTTCTTCTGCATGCTTTTTATACGCATAAGCAAGCTCTTTATCTGCGGCATCAGAACCGTAAGCAATATATGCTACACTTGAATCGCCTTTACTTTGCAGATAATTAACCAAAGACTTTGCTTGTGTATCAGGGTCTGAGAAAAGCAAGTATGAGTAATTTGAGCTATCTGTCAATACGTTGCTTGTCGAAATCGGATTGACCATTACTTTTTCAGCTTGCTCACTGTACTCTTTCACTACAGGAACAATATCACCATAAAGTGGGCCTACAATCATATCGATATTCTCAAAAGACTTTTGCGAAACTAAGTCTTCTACTTTTCTAACATCGCGTTGTGTATCAAAAGCCAAAAGATTAATATCTACACCTTCAGCTTTAAGCCACTCTGCAGCAATGTTCATTCCCTCATAGATTTTATACACAAACTCTCGTTTGTTGCTAAAACTATTTGGGTCTGTATTTGAGCTAAAGAATGGTAAAAGTGCAGCCACATTGTAACTATCTTTTTTAACCGATTTCTTATTGATTAGCTCTCTATAAATATTTTTATCATCACCTCCGAAAGAATCATTCAACTCATTGAAAAGTGCTTGATCTATTTGGTAACTAGGCTTCGATGCAATCTTTGCCAATAAAATTTGCCCTACAGCCTTATCCTCTGGATAACGTTCATGTAAAGACTTCAGATGATCTTCATCCAAATCAGCTAAATATGGAACCTTAGATGCATAAACATCTGTGCGGAAAGACCCTGATTTGATTCTGTCAAAAACAGCAAATGCCAAATCCGTTTTCCCTTGTTCCATAAGGATGTTTGCTCTCAAAAAATTAGCTTCATCCATATCACTCCAATTCGGAGATCGCTGAGATAAAGCCTTCAATTCTTGCTCTGCCGCAGACAGATTGTCTAACTTATAATCTGAGAAGGCAAATAAATATGACGCATAAGGCGCTAATGCACCTGCATTTTTAATCGGTTTCAAAACAACCTTTGCTTGCTCATATTTTTCACTTTTCACTAAATCTTGTGCATAAAGGAATTGCTCCTTTTGCTGCTTTAGCGATTGCGCTTGTCCCCCAAATGCGAGCAGACCAAATAATACAAACAGAAAAATTCTCATATCGGAAAATAGTTTGATACTCATACACCAACTCGCAAAGTTAGAAGATTACACTTATTTCTGATAGTCAGTCTCTCAAAACTTATGATTATTTATAGAGTCAGTCTGAAAAAAGTAGTAAAATGAAAAAAATTTAAGTCCGCATTAAACCTTCAACAAGGGAGTAAGTCAAAGAAGCAAAACAAAGAGATTAGAAGTTAGCTTATGAGTCAATCTCCCATTTTTTATAGTATGCAAAACGCAGATGAAGCGATCATAGCGAAATTCAAAAGGCCAAATGAAAAAGAAGCTGCCTTCCGTTTACTGATGGAAAATTATCAGGAACGGGTTTATTTCCTATGCCGAAAAATGGTGATTACTCACGAAGATGCTGACGATCTTACACAAGATACCTTTGTAAAAGCATGGAAAAGCTTAGACCGTTTTGAAGGAAAGGCGAAGTTATTCACATGGTTGTATCGGATAGCTGTAAATGTCTGTCTTGATTTTCTAGAGAAAAAGAAAAAAAGATTCTTCCTACCTATCCATGATGTTACTGCCGAATTGAGCTTGAAAGTTGAACAATCCGCAGATTTATCGGGAGATGAAATTCAGCAACAGCTCTTAAAAGCTATTCTGACTTTACCCGAAAAACAACGTGTCGTTTTCCAACTCAAATATTTTGAAGAACTCAGTTATAAAGAAATGTCAGAAGTCTTAGAAACTTCCGAAGGGGCTTTGAAAGCTTCTTATCATCATGCGGTAAAAAAGATAGAGAAACAACTGAAAGAAAATAGCATAGCCTTATGAAACTAAGTGATAACTATAAAAAAAATCCTTTTTCAGCACCTAAGGGCTATTTTGATACTCTGCCCGATAAGGTCATAAAAACAGTAGAACTGGAAAAAAAGAGTACGAAAGAGATTTCTTTCATTAGAAAAAACTCTTGGAGTATAGCTGCTTCTATTGCCTTACTAATCGGAATATCTGCTGTTCTTTGGCAAAAAATTGAGACTACAGCACCTCAAAATACGGAAGTGATTGCTTCATATTTTGAAGATATTTCAAATCGGGAACTCTATGAATACCTTAATAATTCAGACCTCAGCTATGAACAACTTGTCGATTACCTAGATGAAGAAAGTATTCAAAATCTGATTACAAACGATTTAGACATAGATAATGAAATTTTATTGGACGATTTCACCTTCGATGAATTGTCGGAACTACTATAACCAATATATTATGAAACAGAACTTTATTCTTCTACTGAGCTTCATATTTATGGGCTTGAGTACCACACAGGTTTTTGCACAAAAAGACAAACAAAAAAATAAGCAAAAAGGCGACCGTAAAGCTCGTATGGAGAAAGCGCGAGTAAATTATATCACAGAAAAGCTAGACTTGAATGCTACCGATTCTGTTGCTTTTTGGAATGTGTACTCCAATTTTGAAACAGAACGTAAAGATATTCGAAAAGAGATCAATCAAGTTCAAAATGGGTTTTTAGCCAAAAGCGATGCCCAATTATCTCAAGAATTTGAAAAGCTATTTGACTTAAAAGAAAAAGAAATTGAGTTAGAAAAGAAGTATTACAAAGAATTACAAAGTGTCATATCCGAACGTCAGATAGCTGTTTTGCTCAATGCCGAAAAGGAAATAAGAAAAGAGGTTTTAAAGCGGATGTCTGGACAACAACGTGGAGGACAACGATATAAATAAAGACCTTAAATATTCAGTTTGTTTTGTAAGCCAAGTGAAGGATATCCAACACTTGGCTTTATTTTTTTATTCAAAAGTCACTTCTACTCCTTTCTGTTCCAAGTTTTGTATGAGTTGTTCTACCTCATCATGACTTGCAGTGTATTTCTCAACTAAATTATCATTGAAACGGAATGACTGAAGGTTATGCATTTCCATAATTCCAACAGGCAAATCACCTATCATATTTGAAGAAAGATCTAATTCCTTCAATTTTTCTAAACTCAATATACTCTCAGGGAATTCACTCAACTGATTATTGTTGATGCGAACAATCCAAAGCTCTTTCAAATTATCAATAGCAGGGAAAGCCCTCAACTGATTATGATGCACATAAAATTCTTTCAATTGTTTCAGCTCATTGATTGTCTCTGGAATAGCCTCCAATTGATTATGGGAAAGAAAAAGAATCTCTAATTCTCCCAATTGAGAAATCGCTGAAGGTACTTCTTTTAATTGATTGTGATAAAGGTCTAACCAATTGAGCTGTAATTTGAATAGTGAAGACGGAATAACCGCAATCTGATTTTTATAAAGAACCAAACTTTCTAAACTATCTAAATCACCAATGAAAGAAGGGATTTCTGTAAGCTGATTTTCTGCTAAAGAGAGCATCTTCAAATTCGAAATCGAGGTAATTTCTTTAGGTATAAATTTCAAATTTGCATGATTAGCAATCAGTCGCTCAAGCTTTGCCATTTTCCCAAATTCATAAGGAGACAAAAACACAGGATTAAAGCTAACATCTAAATCGGTGAGCTTTTTCAATCGAGCAATCCTCCGAACATCAACAAGGTAATTATTCTTGATCATCAGCTTCTGAAGACCTTTCAACCTTCTGATTTTCCGAGGTACTTCATGCAATTCATTTCTACTGAGATACAGCGTATCAACTTTTGAAATGTAGTGCAATTTCACTTTTTCATCTAACTCATTACTCACTAAAGAAACATATTCTAGTTGCTTTAGCTTTTTGAATGATTTCGGGAGGTTCTCTAATTGATTATAGTCTAAAATTAACTTTTTCAGCTTCGGGAATTGCGTCAATGTCAAAAGCTGTTCTTCCGTCAATTTATTTCTACTAAGATCAAGATACTCGACTTCCGTATGCTTAAAAAGCTCTTGAGGTAACTCTGAGTACCCTGCCCCACTTATCCGAATTGCTTTGAGTGTAGTATCCGTTCTACTCAAGAGCACTTGATAGTTAAGCTGTCTCTCCATTTGAGCTTCAGTAGGTGCTTGCCGGTCTTGTGCATCTACATACTTAGCAAATTTCAACCGTTTAGCTTTTTGGGTACTGTCTTTTTGAAATGCAAAATACTCTTGCCGTTCTTTCAGTTCTTTCCATTCTTTTTCACTCCTCTCTTGAGCTATCGAAAAAGTATTTGAGAGTGTAAAAAGGAAAATGAAAGCGTAAAAAATTTTCATAGTTTAAAGATTATTGGTTTTAGTTATTTGGTAATTGTTCTATTCAGGTTTGTTAGTAGACGACATCAATAAAACTACTTTTTGAATTGATGAAGTAATTGACTCTGAGATCGGATTCTGTCACAGAGTGTCAACATTATGCTTTTAAGAATATCAGATTTTCGCATCATCAGTTGGTAAAAATCACTCTGACTCACTTTCAACAATAAACTCTCTTTCATTGCCACTGCCTTATAAGGGCGAGATGTACCATCTAAAAATCCTAAGTCTCCAAAAAAGTCATAGTTATAAAGGGATTGGTAGCTTTGCCTATCTCCACTGAGTGAAATTGCTCCTTCATAGATGATATACATTGCATCACTTTTTTCTCCTTTATGAAAAATAGTCTCATCCTTTTTCACTCGAATTTCTTGAACCAATGCCGCAATGTCTAACAGTTCATGCTCAGCTATATCACCAAAGATTTGAGTGTCTTTCAGAATTGTTACTTTTTCAAGCTCCGTAAGCGGCAACATATTATCACTAAGAATTCCCATGAGTATATTTTTTCGAGTAGGTGAAACAAGTTCATTTAACAAATTAGAAATCGGAAAACCTCTGTGGAAACCATAATCTTTCAAACAAGTAAAAGCTGCTTCCATCAGCAAAATATCATTACTATTCAGAAGGTATTTGAGGGTATCCATCATACTAGATACCAAATCGGGAGAGGTTGCGTAAAGTGCCGTTGCTTTTGTCCAATCATGGAAAAAAATACCGACTTTTCTAGGCGATAAAATGTAGTTGATGATACTCAGCTCATCAATAATATTGTGGGTATAATAGTTTGATAAAATCCTTCTTCTTTCTTCAATCTGATAGAAGCCATTAATACAAAGCATTTTTTCGATAAAGCTTCGTGAAACTTGTTCAGAAAGTTGATTTTTGAGCAAAAGGTAACGTTGTGTTTCAAATTCAGTTTGGTCATTTATATCATCCAAATCACCGATATCCGTATCGTCATATTCCCTTTCCGCAAAAAAGATAAACAGTGCTTTATCGGCTAGTTCAAAACCATAACTTTTAATCACTAAGGTAAAAAGTTGATCGATGTGCTGTTCTACCCAAATACTTTCTTGCTGAAGTCCTTGTGAAAGTTTGTCATATTCCGTTTTAGATTCGAACAGAATGATAGCGGTATATAACCAATATAGATGATTAAAAAGTTTATCAATCTGATCAAAAACTAAGTGTTGTTCCGAATTCGTTTTAGGCGTAAATCGTGTTGTTCCGAGAGCATTGTAGGCTGCTTTCTGCATTTCATGCCAAGGATAATCGACCAATTGCCATAAAATTTGATAAGCCGATCGACTATCTATTCTCGCACAAAGTGTGCAAAGGTCAAGTAAGTAAGTCTTTGCTTCTTTCGAAGAAAAAACAAATTCCTCTTCGATGATCCCTAAAACTTCCTCTCCATAAAAACTTAAAGCATCTATAACTACCGTTGATGAAAAATCACTGCGAAGCAAATCAAAGATTTCACGCTTCATTTCAGTATCTCGCATTTTACCGAGTGCAAGAATTGTGACTTCCCGAACCGTTATATTCTCATGATAGAACAACTCTCTGAGTATCGGTGAAAACTGTACAATTCGGTATTTCCCAATAATATCAATCGCATCTATTTGTGTTTCCACATCTTCAGAAACAAGCATATTCTTCAAACTCATAATTGCTAACTCGGTCAGCTCAATACGCTCGTTTTCTAGTAAACCACACAGTGCAAATCGTCTGAACTGATGACTCTCACTTTGTAAAAAATCAATCATTTCAGATTCTGTCATCAGATTATACTTACAGCAAAACTTGAGTACCTTACTTTTCAGCTCTAAATCTGTTTCATTTTTCAGTACCCAAACAATCAACATCTGATAACTGCTCAATGAATTTCTAGGAATCTGCTCTATTGCATACTCCCTTACCTTACTGTTTTCATGATAAAGCAATGAAGTAATCATTTCATGTCTACCACTCGGATCAATCCGCATGATAATATCTGCGGTATACAAAACTTGATCTGTATGAATAGATTTCAGTCGTTCATGAAGATGTTTGAATAACTCTTTATCCTTTGTAGAATGATTATCAAAGTCGATTGCCCTTAGCGCAACAGCCTCCTTTAGATAATTGATGTATTGTTTGTAGAGCGTAAAAACAACTACAATAAATAACAATAGTACAGGCAGAAGTAAAATGCCTACATAACCCAAACTAAATGAGTGTTTGGTATTTCGAATCAGTAACAAAAGACTTGCAGAAAAAGCCAAACCCAATGGCACTACCAAACCCGAAATTGTAGTATATGTATATGTCCTTGCTTTATGTTTAAGCAGTTGAAAAAGTGAAAACGTTACTGCTTGTTGGATTGAATTGTCATAGAATACCGCAGACATAATGATAATTCCTGCGATAAAAAGGTATGGTATTTTGTCTACTTCATAAAGGGATTCACTCAGTGTTACAATGAGAATAATACCAACGATAAAAACAGGTAGAATCAGTAGCAATCTTTTCACTCCCCATCTGATACTTTGAGAAGTTGTGAAATAAATCTTCCCAAAACTTGCCATCCCATAGCTAATTAGAAATAATAAAGCGATTTGCTGTGGTTTTATTTCATTACTCTGAATGCTATAGGAGTGCAATTCTTTCAGAAAAGAATAATCTAAAAAGACTGTAATAATCGTTGTGAGCAGTGCTATAAATCCTAAGTTGAGAATGTAGGAATTATTGAAACTATACTGCAAAAAATCTTCTGGGCTGTGTTGACTGGTTGGTTTAAGAACTTGAAATAGGTAGTTTCTTCCTTCAAGTCGAATAAACTTCAGACGCATCAGTCGCCAAATAGCAATAAAAGAAAGTATTGAGGTGAAAAGACTTAGCTCTAGTAAAATATTATCTGTATCAAAAATCAGATAGAAACAGAATACAAAACCAAAGCCTAGAAATCTGCCAGGAAAAGATGATAGCGAATTGACTTGTTGGAGATAATGAAATCCCCCAAAATCAAAGATTTTATTGGAGAGTACCCAAGATTTTATCCTTTCCAAGAATAAAAGCAAATTGATTGCTATGATGGTAAATACTCCTATCAAACTTTCGTTGCCCCAAAATTGCTGTAAAAGCAATGAAATTGGGATTAGAAGGATAAAACTAGAAAGAACATAAATCTGACTTTGAATGTGTAAGTGCCGTTCCAAATAAGCAAAGACTCGACCTATTGCCATGACACTGATAGATGAAAAAAGAAATGCCCAAGGCAGTTCTGTAAAAGAAGCAGACGACAAAAACTGATGATAGCAAACCGTAAGTATGAGCGCATGGGTCAAGCCTTGGAAGAAATGATGCGCAAATAAAAACTTCACAGCATAATATTCCCGAGGTGTTTCCAATAACTTCAATTCATAAAGAAAGCGTTGAAAATAACGGAGGTATATTGATGGTATTTGTAAAAAGGTCTGCACGATGCTTCTTTAGGTAAAAAATATATCTCTCAGAAAATATAGTAAAAAATAAGACCTTTTCTTGGGATAATCCTAAGAAAAGGTCTTTGAAATTTATATGAATTGATTACTCGTAGGTTAAAACGAATTAGCCGTTCATTGTAATCAAGAATTCGTCATTTGATCTTGTGCCACGCATATTCTTTTTCAAGAATTCCATTGCTTCAGTAGAGTTCATGTCAGACATCATACGTCTTAAGATATCAACACGCTGACGTGTATCTTTATCAAGAAGTAGATCATCACGACGCGTACCCGAACCAGGAATATCGATAGCAGGATAAAGACGCTTATTTGCAAGCTTTCTGTCCAATACCAATTCCATGTTACCTGTACCTTTGAATTCTTCGAAGATTACTTCATCCATCTTAGAACCTGTCTCGATCAATGCTGTAGCAAGAATTGTCAAAGAACCACCGTTTTCTACGTTACGAGCCGCACCGAAGAAACGTTTTGGTTTGTTCAAGGCATTTGCATCAACACCACCAGACAAGATTTTACCCGATGAAGGAGCTACTGTATTGTAAGCACGAGCCAAACGAGTAATAGAGTCAAGCAAGATGATTACATCATGCCCACATTCTACCATACGTTTTGCTTTTTCCAATACAATTGAAGTGATTTTCACGTGTCTTTCAGCAGTTTCATCAAAAGTAGATGAAATAACTTCTGCATTTACACTACGCTGCATATCTGTTACCTCTTCAGGACGTTCGTCAATAAGAAGGATGATTAGGTAACATTCAGGGTGGTTTTTAGCGATAGCATTGGCCACTTCTTTCAAAAGTACCGTTTTACCTGATTTAGGCTGTGCCACGATCATACCCCTCTGACCTTTACCAATAGGAGCGAACAAATCGAGAACACGAGTAGAATAAATATCAGGACGGTTACTCAACTTCAATTTCTCATCTGGGAATAAAGGAGTCAAGTATTCGAAAGGAACACGATCTCTGATTTCCTCTGTAGTTTTACCATTTACAGATGAAACTCGAAGAAGTGCAAAATATTTTTCACCCTCTTTTGGAGGACGGATATGTCCGCGAACTGTATCTCCTGTTTTAAGACCAAACAATTTGATCTGAGATGGAGAAACATAAATATCATCAGGACTTGCCAAATAGTTATAGTCTGATGAACGAAGGAAACCATAGCCATCTTGCATGATTTCAAGAACACCTTCATTTGTAATTAGTCCATCAAACTCTTTCATTGAAACAGTCTGTGGTGCTTTTTTACGAGGTGCTGGTGCTGGAGATGGAGCTGCTGCTTGAGCTTCAGCTACAGGAGCTTCTACTTCTTCAGTAGGAACCACTGACTCTCTTGCAGGTGCTTTAGATTTCTTTTCAAAAACAGGCGCTTCTGTTTTTACAGGTTCTGCTTTAGGTTCTGGTGCTTTTGGAGCTGGAGCTGATTCTTTTACAGGTTCTGCTTTAGGTGCTTCATCTGAATCTTGAACATTTACTCTTCTACGGCGAGAAATCAATGTTCTAGGAGCATCAGCTTTATCGTTCTTCGTTTTCTTTTCTGATTTTTCAGCTTTCTTAGGCTTAGGTGCCTTTTCTGCTTTAGGAGATTTTTCAGCTTTAGATGAGTCTTCTTTTTTAGGTAGTTTAGACTCTGGAAGAATTGCTTGTTGATCTAATATTTTATAGATGAGTTCTTTTTTGGTTGTATTGCTGTAGTTCTTTACCCCAAGGTCTTTGGCAATATCTTTCAATTCTGAAAGCAGCCTAATCTCCAGTTCTTCTATAGTATACATAATAGTGTGTGAGGTTCTATAATTATACCCTTGTGATAGGGTTCTAATTCCAAGAAATTAACGGATTGAATAAAAATGATGAATTTGCTTTACTTTTTGAGAGAGGCAAAAAATAATGTGATATGATGTTGTATCTCATTAAACACAGCCAAAAATAAGCTAAACGTGTATAAATAACAACAGTTGTAATTAATTATTCGCCTCTTTTATTTGCCCTCTAAGCGGCTATGAAAGTGTGAAGCAGTTATTTTTTAAGATTTGTGCAATATAAGCGAGTTTATCATTAAAACCATCTCGTGGTCTATTTTTCATTGTAAATAAGCTGTAATACTGACTGACCTACGGCTTTTAAAACGTCTTTATCGATGTTTTCCATAGTATCGTCTGTAGTGTGCCAGTGCTCGAAGAATGTTCCCTGCCCTGTAAGGTCTTGATGAATAACGTCTATCATCGGAATTTTAGCTATTTCATTTACAGGCACGTGATCATCCGTTATAGGATCTCCTTCTTGATGGATAAAATGGTGTCCATAACCTAAAGACTCAGCTGTTTTCCATAGTTTACGCACGATCTTACGACCATAATTCATAGAGTATGCTTCTTTAGGGAATGTAGCTCCTTTTGCTCCTACCATATCCAATAGTATTCCATAATAAGCATGATAACCATTAGGGTATTTGTTCTTAGACCAATGAGTAGAACCTAGACAGTAATAAGACTTGTAAGGTTGTGTATAATCTTGCTCTACGAAGCTCGGCTTACCTTGATCTTCAACATCGAAAAGCAGTAAATCAATCCCTACGTTAGGTTTTAATGACGATTGCTGTAAGGTACGCGCTATTTCTAAAAGGACTGCGACTCCACTTCCACCGTCGTTAGCTCCATCAATAAATTCATAATGCTTACTTTCTTCATCTTGATCTGCCACAAAACGGGTATCCCAGTGTGCTGCCAACAAAATACGTTTAGATGCAGATGGGTTAATTTGCCCCATGATATTACGACCTTTATAAATCGTACCATCGTAGCCCTCAGCTTCAAACTCTTGAACATGGACTGTAGTCCCAAATCTTTCTAAAGTTGAAATCAAATAATCACCACAAGCTACATGTTCTGGTGTGTTTGGTACTCTTGGGCCAAAGTCCACTTGTTTTTGCACAAAGGCATAAGCCGAATCAGCATTGATCTGCGGAGCTTGCACATTCACTTCTTTAGCAGTCGTTTCATCTTTTGTCGTAGAACTTTGATTGCCTTGACAAGAAACTAACATGCTAACCATTGTAGCAGCTGCTAAGATACTCTTATGAAAAACCATTTTTGAATTGTCTATTGAAAAGTGTAAAAGGGGAAGGAAGTTATTCCTAACTTAAAAAATAGCTGTATATGAAAAAGAGAATGGTAAATATGATTTACCATCCTCTAAATATATTCTGATTAAAATTCATCGTAAGCCCACTCAACACCGTCTTTCATATCTTTAAGAACGATGCCGATTTCTTTAAGCTCAGCTCTGACTTTATCTACTTTGTCGTAATCACGATTTTCTTTAGCCGTTTTATATTCCTCAATGATAAGGTCAATGGCTTTTTCCAAATCTGCAGGCTTCTCTTCTACTAAACCGAAGATTTCCTCTACAAAAGTTTGGTATGTTTCAATCACCTTATTGAACGTCTCTTCGCCTAATTCTGCTGGCTTGATATTTCCAAGGTGAATTCCATTGATCTTTTTCAGAAGGTTAAAAAGACCTGCAAGTGAAACTGCTGTATTGAAATCATCATTCATTCCTCTATAAATAGAGTTAATGATACTATCAATTTGCTTAACCTGCTTTTCGTTTACTTCAATACTTTCATCGGCAACATAAGCTAGCTTTTTAGTAAGACGAAGACCATTAATGACCTTTTTGTAACCTTTACCAGCTGCTTTCAATGCTTCATTAGAGAAGTCAAGCGTACTTCTGTATTGCGATTGAAGAATGAAGAAACGAATTGTCATTGGGCTATATCCTTGCTCCAACAAATCATGATCTCCTGAGTAAAGCTCTCTCAAAGTGATAAAGTTACCCAAAGATTTACCCATCTTCTGACCGTTGATGGTAATCATGTTGTTGTGCATCCAGTAGTTAGCTGGAGAACAGTTGTGTGCTGCTTCGTGCTGAGCAATTTCACATTCATGATGAGGGAATTTTAAGTCCATTCCTCCTCCGTGAATATCAAACTTTTCGCCCAAGTATTTCACACTCATAGCAGAACACTCTAAGTGCCAACCAGGGAAACCATCTGACCAAGGCGAAGGCCAACGCATGATATGCTCAGGCTCTGCTTTTTTCCAAAGTGCAAAGTCAACAGAGTTTTTCTTGTCACCTTGTCCGTCCAAGTCACGGCTACCTTCTAGCATTTCTTCAATCTTACGACCAGAAAGAACACCATAAGGTTTGTCTTCATTGTATTTAACTACATCAAAGTATACCGATCCGTTAGACTCATAGGCATAACCTTTATCAAAGATACTTTTGATCAACTCAATTTGCTCAATGATATGACCTGTAGCTCTAGGTTCAATGCTAGGTGTCTTTACGTTCAGACGGTAAATATCTTCATGGTAACGGTCAGTGTAGTACTGTACCACTTCCATTGGTTCCAATTGCTCAACTTTCGCTTTTTTAGCAATCTTATCCTCGCCTTCATCAGCATCGCCTACAAGGTGCCCTACGTCTGTAATGTTACGGACATAGCGAACTTTGTAGCCCGTGTGAGCAAGGTAACGGAAAACCGTATCAAATGTAATAGCAGGACGCGAGTGTCCTAAATGCGCATCTCCATATACTGTAGGACCACACACATACATACCGACAAACGGCGGATTGATAGGTTCGAATTTATCTTTTTTTCGCGTAAGCGTATTGTAAATTTTTAGAGGTTGTTGCATAAAAAAGAAGATAAATATATGTCGAAGATCAGAACGATCTAAGTATTCTTTGTAGGATTTATTTTAGTGAAGCAAAGATGCTAATTTTTTTTCAATATGAAATTAGATTGATAGCTTTCTTCTGAGTTATAAATATAAAAACTATTAAATCATGAAGTTCGAACTCAAAAACTATGAAAACGCCACTATATTTAGAAAAAGGAGCTAAACTTTCCAGCTAGCTCCTAAATAGTTTCACTTTTATTCTTTGCACTTAAAGTACTACTGCAGCTATCACTCCGAAGAGAATAAGTGGAATGTTATAGTGCATAAATGTTGGCACACATGTATCCCAAATATGGTCATGCTGTTTATCAATCGCTAAACCAGAAGTAGGTCCCAATGTACTATCAGAAGCTGGCGAACCTGCATCGCCTAATGCGCCCGCTACACCAATCAATGCAATGATTGCTGGAATTGAGAAGCCTAACTCCAAACCTAAAGGACAATAGATTGTAGCGAGGATCGGAACTGTACCAAAAGAGGTACCTATTCCCATTGTTACTAAGAGTCCGACTAAAAGCATCAAAAATGCCGCAAAGGCTTGACTATCTCCTACACTTGAACTCACAGCTTGCACTAGCATTTCTACACCGTTGGTCTGACGAATTACATTTCCGAAACCAGCAGCAACTAGCATTACTATTGCAATAAATGCCATCACACCAATTCCACCTTGCATTACATCCTCCATCTCTTTCCAAGTGATTGCTCTACTCAATAACATCACGATAAGCCCTGCCAAAGCACCAAGCGGAAGTGAACTTGTCCATAGCTGAATAATAAATGCAACAGCTGCTCCTACCAAACAAAAGATGTGTTTCAATTCAAATTCCGTTTCATGATGCTCTACACTACCCTCAATCTGAATATCCTTATAGATTCTACTTTTTCGATAGCTGATGAAAAGAGCAATCAGAAGTCCGCAGATCATTCCAATACCAGGAATCCAAAGAGATTTCCAAATCATAGAAGTTTCTACAGAAGTAATGCCATTGGCATGCATTTGTTCTTTGATCACATTGTGGAAAATCAACCCGAAGCCTACAGGCAATACCAAATATGGTGTCTGCAAACCAAAAGTTAAAGCTGAAGCAACGGCTCTACGGTCTAACTTTAGTTTATTCATCAAAGGCAATAGTGGAGGAATCAGAATGGGTATAAAAGCAATATGCACAGGTACTAGATTCTGTGATGCACATGCCAACAGTGTTATTATAAGGAGTAAAATACTTTTCTTTGAGCCTACTACTTTTGAAATCTTGTGCGCTAAAACGGCGGCAGCTCCTGTACGGTTAATTGCTACCGCTAAAGCTCCCAATAAAATATAGCTTAAAGCAGTCTCGGCATTATCGCCCATTCCTGCAATTAAAAAAGTCATTGATTGAGTCATCGGGATATCTCCCACCAATCCTGCAACAAGTGCAGATACGAGTATAGCTAAAATAACGTTGAGTCGGAGTAGGCACAGTACTATAAGGGTAAGTACTGACACTACCACGGGGTTTGTCAATATTTCCATGTGACGAATATACTAAATATGAAAATTTTAAGTTTGTTTTTGAAGTAAATCAGTTGACATACAAATGCGACTTCCTACTTCTTTTTCTCGAATGAGGGAATTAATGACAATGCCAATAAGTACAGGCTGTAGGTTGCCAAGTGGTAGTTGTGATTGTAAATTGCATATCGCAAATATGAGTAATAATCGTTTGTGTGTTTGCTTGTTTTAGATTCTTTAGGGATTTACTAGAACTTTTTGAAAATGAATTATAAACCTATAAAGTGCTTACGATTATTCGTTTCCAATTCATATTTCAAGCCTTTTATTGTACTAATCTGTTCTGCGAACTTCTGATCTTTTAGCACTTCATTTTTCATATTGGCCTTTACTTGCTCCATTTTCTTTTCTATACTTCGAGAAGTTCTCCCATAAATATGTTCCATGATCCATCGAACTTGAGGACTACGACTTTTCATTCGCTCAAAATCTTTTTCAAGGCTAGCTTCCTTCTTTTTTAAAAGCGGAATCATTTTTTCCAATTCACTCTCTGCAAACTCAAACTCGGCATCATCAATATGTTCTTGATAAAGCTTCATGATTGTTGATAAGTCATTTTCTTTCTTAGCAATTACCAAACTACTCATCAATTCATGCTTATCTTCTTTCTTGAATTCATTAGGCTCGAGGTCTGGATGAAGTACTTTTGCGAGCTTTTTGTATAAATCATTGACGGAGGTATTCTTCAGTACATTTTTCTGTTCGTTATGCTGCTCCAAGTCTGAAGTAGCCTCTTCCTCTTTATTCGGTTTTTGAATTTGTAATGCTTTCTCAAACTTATGAGCGTAAGCCTTCACAAAAGCATTAGGGTTCTGACAAAAGGCTAAAATTTCTTTTTCATTCAGAAAAGTCTCCAAATTTACACCTAACTCTTCTTCCGCAGATTTACGGACAAAAGTATATACCTCTTCTGCATGCGTGTCTTCCTCTTCTATTTCTGTTTTTAACTGACCAACATAGGCTTCATAGAGCTTTTGGTACTTTTCGGTATGAGCAAAAGATGAGTCTGACAGAAAATAAAAGCACTCCTGGATCCAGTCTTGAATCAAGCTTACTTGATATGCATTTAATGAAGGATCTGATAAGTGGAAAATTAGTAAATCAACAATCTGTGAGACACTTTCATGTCGACCCTTAAAATGAGGTGCTATATTTTTCTCGTAGGTCTGCAGTAAATGAGAAAGTTCTTTACTGAGCTTTTCATTTCGTTTCTTTTTGATCTCAATTCGCCCCAATAGATTTCGGTAAGTAGAAAGTGGCGTAACGCTTTTCTTCTTGTCTTTTTTAAGTTTTTTCTGAATGCTTGATTTATGCTTAGCCATAATTTATAGAGACGAAATGAAAACCTTTATGATGAATGAACAGCGAAATTAATGAATTCTACTTCAATCATCGATTGCAAAAGGCTGTTAATCTTTTTAGGAAGATGAAAAGAAAAGAGTAAGAATACTGTTATGTTTGGCGGGGAAAGATGGCTCAAGCCTTTTAAACTAGTTTGATTGCACCTTTTCCACTAAGACAAGCAAGAAAAGAAACTGTGAAGAATACAAAAGCATCAAATTTGGAGAATCGAAGAGTAGGATTTCGTGATTACATTTCTCAATATAAAAGAATCATGGCATTAGGACTTCCTGTGTTGTTGGCACAAGCAGGGCAAATCATGGTCGGTATTGTAGATAATGTAATGATTGGGCACATAGGAGAGACGGAACTTGCGGCTGCTTCTTTCACCAATACGATCTTCAATATTGCGCTAATCTTCGGTATGGGTTTTTCATTTGCTATGACTCCGATTATCGGGATGGCCAAAGGAGAAGAAAATGACAAAGCTGTCGATTCTGGACTTTGGAATGGAATGATTGCCAATCTAGCAATTGGTGTGGTTCTTACTTTAGCAATGCTCTTACTTTCTTTGGGAGTTAACCACATGGGACAACCCGAAAGTATTTTACCAATGGCTAAAGAATACCTCTACATTCTGATTCTTTCACTGATGCCACTGATGTTCTTTTATGCTAGCAAGCAATTCTCTGAAGGAATTTCGGATACAAAAACTTCTATGCAGATCATTCTGACGGCAAACGTTTTCAATATCATTGGTAACTACCTATTGATTTATGGTAAGTTCGGTTTCCCAGAATTAGGGTTAGCTGGGGCAGGATGGGCGACAACTGCTTCTCGTTTCTTAATGGCACTCTTATACATCATTGTATTCTTAAAAAGAAAATCATATCAAAAATATACTTTAGCACTAAGTCCGACTCTAACTGCTAAAAAAGAGATCAAGAAAGCATTCCAATTGGGCTTACCTATTGGAGGGCAACTTGTAATGGTGGCATCTGCATTCGGGATGACTACAATTATGATGGGCTGGCTAGGAGAAACAGCTTTAGCTGCTCACCAAGTTGTGATTAGTCTTTCTACGCTTGGCTTTATGATTTATCAAGGAGTGAGTGTGAGTACAACTATAGAAGTGAGTAATGGATATGGAAGAAAAGATTTGGAAGGTATGTCAACTTCAGTAAAAGCTTCAGTACATATCATTATTCTATTGGCATTATTGTCTGCTAGTATTTTCTATACCTTCAGAGAACAATTGCCAAGCTTCTACACAAACGAGCTTGGAGTGATTGCACAAGCAATTCCTTTCATGATGATTCTTGCAATTTATCAACTTCCTGATGCATTGAGTATCATTTATCAAGCAGCATTAAGAGGAGTTGCAGATGTAAAGGTACCTGCTATGATTACCTTTATCTCTTATTTCATAATAGGGATTCCGAGCAGTTACTTACTAGCTTTCAAATTTGATATGGGACCTTCAGGTATTTGGTGGGGCTTGCCAATTGGGTTAAGTATTGCGGCTATTTTGGAAGGTTGCAGATACTACTTAATTATGCGTAGGCTAGAATATCGTAAAATAGGAGAAAAAGTAGCAGCCTAACATCTAGGCTAAACAAGTTGATAGATTTTCAGTTTTTTAGGTTGAAGGTTTGTTCCTAGGATTCAGAGACAAACCTCCAACTAGAGGAATTTAGACAAGTTTTCATGCTTGATATCAGATTGGTAAAGAAGAGTTTTGAAGGTGATCTATCTTATTGGCTTCAACGATTGTGTACTCGTCTGTTTCCGTATCATACTGGATGATATACAAACACAAATTCTGATGCTTATACTGGTTCATCTCAGAAAGAGGTGTATCCATCAGATAGCTCAATAAAATTCGGATAGCTCTACCATGCATTGCTACCAAAATACGTTCTTCATGCATATTAGACATGAGGTACTCCCAAGCGGTAATCTGACGTGATTGCACTTGTGCTGGAGACTCTCCTCCTTTACCTGCAGGGAAATCATAATTTCCATTGTCCCACTCCTCAATCATTTGGTTGTAATAATCGTTATCAGCATCGGTAAGAGCACGACCTTCTTTCTCTCCCCAACTGATTTCGTTCAGACCATATAATTGTTGGAATGGAATTCCTTTTTGAATAAAGCCATCAAGGCTCTGCTTTGTGCGTTTGAGTTTTGAAGTATAGATTTTATCAAAAGGGACATCTTGGTAGGTTTTGAAGAAATCTTCAGCTTGTTTTCTCCCAGTCTCATCAAGATTGGTATCTATGGAACCTTGTACAAAACCGAGTTTATTCATCTCAGTTTGTCCGTGGCGTATAAGGTAAATTTCTTTTATCATATAGATATAGTTTTACTTAACGGAATCGATTTACTGTAAAATGGAAAAGTGATGATAGATATGTACAAAAAAAGGCTTAGTTTGTCCTTCTGCTTTTATAAAGAACGAAATTTATCACTTTTTATATATAATTCATCTAACGATAGTTATTTAAACTATGTTTAATCCACATTTAACTGCCGAAAAGCTTAACGACAATCATAATAATATGGTTGGGCATATCGGAATAAAATTTACAGAAGTCTCAGACGGTTGTTTGAAAGCCACTATGCCCGTAGATCATAGAACAAAACAGCCTATGGGTTTATTACATGGAGGGGCTTCGGCTGTATTGGCTGAAACCTTAGGTAGTGTTGGCGCTTTATGCTACATAGACATGGCTACACAAGCTCCTGTTGGGCTAGAAATCAACTGCAACCATATAAAAAGTGCTAGGGAAGGTTTTGTAACTGGAACAGCCACTCCTATTCATTTGGGAAAAAGAACACATGTTTGGGAAATCAAAATTCATGATGAAGATGAAAATCTGATTTGCATCAGCCGTATGACGGTAGCCATCATTGACAAAAAATAGTAAGGATTTCCCTTGCCAAAATTTTATTAGCACATTGAGCTTCTTATTTTTGTGTCTTTCGACTATAAAATAGGATGATCTGAGCGTCTGAAGGAAATTAGAGGAAAGCGAAAATGGCACAAACGATATTTGATTCATTCATAGGACAACACACTTCGCCATCGACTTTGATGAAGCGTATTTTGCAAACTGCATATACTCTTGATCTACCGATAGCACTATGGCGAATGCCCAAAGAAGAAGATCAACATTTAATCATTGACCTTTCAGGAACTCCAACAACCATAGATGGAGAACTTGAAAAGTTAGATGCTGGATTTATTCTAGCGCCTTTTTATGCAGAGGGGGAGGAACAATTATACCTTCATGCCGATCTTCATTTCAATATCAATCAGAAAGCCCTCACAGAAGGGAATAGAAGTTTTGTGATTGGTAGTGAAGAGCATCGTATGAAAGAGGTTTTCCTTCAAAAACTTGAAGAGAACCTCAAATCAGAAGATAAAAATGAAGATGTTCCTTATCATGTAGGCTCTGAAAGTATTCATAGTCTTTCAAAAGAACAGCACCTAGCGTTAGTTGAAAAAGGAATTTCTAAGATCAAAGAAGGTGAATTCAACAAAGTGGTATTATCGCGTAGCAAGCAAACAGCATTACCTGCTAGCTTCAACGTAATCCAGATGTTTGAGAAACTCTGCTCTTCTTATAAAAACGCTTTCGTTTCTTTTACCTCAATTCCTGAAATCGGGACTTGGATTGGTGCTACACCAGAGACACTTTTGAGCGTAGATGCTCAACAAATTTTCAGAACCATGTCTTTGGCTGGTACACAAGCTCGTAACGGACTCAATGATATGTCAAGAGCGATGTGGTCTCAGAAAGAGATTGAGGAGCAAGCCATGGTGAGTCGATATATCATCAATTGCTTTAAGAAAATTAGAGTAAGAGAGTATGAAGAACGAGGTCCGAAAACTGTTCCAGCAGGAAACCTTCTTCACCTTTGTTCTTATTTTGCAGTAGATACAGATGAAATCAACTTTCCAGAACTTGGAAGTGTAATGCTAAAATTACTTCATCCAACTTCTGCGATTTGTGGAATGCCTCTTAAACCTTCCCGAGAATTTATCTTGAAAGAAGAAGGATATGATCGATCATTCTACGCAGGGTTCTTAGGTCCTATAAACATGGAACAACATACACACATCTTTGTAAATCTGAGATGTGCACAGCTTTTAGCAAAGAAAGCTATCTTGTATGCAGGAGGTGGTATCACTGCCGACTCTATTCCTGAGAAAGAGTTCCAAGAAACAGAAATCAAAATGGACACAATGTTAAAAATCATTGAATCGTAAATAACATAAAAGGATAGCTTCTTCGTCGGGAGCTATTTTTTTATGCCCAATGTTTTTTCATTCGTTAGCATAAAAATAATATTATAAAAACAGTAAGGAAGTCAGAAGAAATGGAAAGATTTTAAAGAGTTTGCTGTTCTAGTTACATGAAAAGCTAGAAAGCTAACAAATTTCCGACTTGAGACAAATGAGGAGATATTTAAATATTTCTTTAATCAAAATTGGAAAAAATTAGAATCTAAGTCATTTCTTTCCAGCATTTTCTTAAATTTGCCGCCGTTAGCGCAAGCTGTTGGTAACAAAAATATAATCAATTCTTAAAGAAAGCATACTTAAAGAGTGATGGCCTCAGTAAAACTCTTCTCCGCAACCGGAACAGAATATTTAGCCGAAAAAATCGCGCATGCCTATGGCAAGCCGCTTGGCAAAGTAACAAAACAAACTTTCAGTGACGGGGAAATCTCTGTACACTTCAACGAATCAGTTAGGGGATGTGACGTATTCTTGATTCAGTCTACTTGTCCTCCTGCTGAAAACTTGATGGAACTCTTGTTGATGATTGATGCCGCAAAAAGAGCATCTGCTTCAACAATCACGGTAATCATGCCATATTACGGTTACGCTCGACAAGACCGTAAGGACAAACCAAGAGTCGCTATTGGGGCAAAATTGGTAGCAGATATGCTACGTACTGCAGGAGCTACTCGTGTAGTTACTTGTGAGCTTCACGCTGACCAGATCCAAGGATTCTTCGACATTCCTGTAGTTCACCTACAATGTTCACCGATCTTTGTACCATACATCGAGAGCTTGAACTTGGACAACTTGATCTTTGCTGCGCCAGACGTAGGGGGTAGTAAAAGAGCAAGAGCTTACGCGAAGTATTTCAAATCAGACATCGTGATCTGTGACAAATACCGTGAAAGAGCAAATGAAGTTGCTTCTATGCAAGTAATTGGTGATGTAGAAGGTAAAGACGTTATCCTTGTAGATGACCTTATTGATACTGCAGGTACTATGTGTAGTGCAGCAGACATCATCATGAAAAAAGGTGCTAAGAGTGTAAGAGCAATCTGTGTACACCCAGTACTTTCAGGACCTGCATACGAAAGAATTGAAAACTCTGTATTGACAGAAATGGTAGTAGCTGATACACTACCTGTAAAAGACGTTACAGATAAGATTAATGTATTGACAGTGGCTGAATTGTTTGCAAAAGCAATCCGTAAGATTCAAGATCACGAATCTATCAGCTCATTGTTTATTTAGTATAAAGCAATCACCAAAAGGTGAATGTTTGAAGAGAAGAAAGAGGTTGTTTTTTATAGACATACCTCTTTTTTTTATCCATCATTTTATCGACACTCAAACTCAAATGACACTCTAGAATAACATTCTACTTTCACTTTCTTTTCTCAACAATCAAATGGCGTTATTTATAGAAACTTTTTACCTTTCCATTTATGAGATGACAAAAATCATGACTAGCTTTAGCAAAATTCAATAATACCATACGAGGTGTACTTTTTAGAGCGCACAGATGAAAACACAACCGAATTCAACACAAAAAGCACCATTGGAAGAGGGGAAGGATTATTACATAGAAAATGGGCTGTATGTTTTTACGGCTTCCTACCACTCTAAAAGAGGCTATTGCTGTAAAAATGGATGCCGCCATTGCCCTTACGGAAAGAAACCAGAAGTAAAAAACAACACAGATAAAAGTTAGCGATTAAGCGTGTCGGGCTAACTTTTGATACAAAAATATTCACCCTCACCAAATTGATGGGTTAAGGAACTTACAAAAACACAAGTGCTATGAAGAAATTTCAGATCAAAGCAGCTCATAGAGAATTGCTTGACGCAATCGATAATAAAATCGATAATAAAACTAAGCCAATCCGTTCTTTAGGGAAACTAGAAGATATGGCACGTAAAGTAGCGATGGTTCAAAATACGCTACAGCCAGAACTTAAAAACCCACATATGTTGATTTTTGCTGCCGATCATGGTATTGCAGAAGAAGGTGTAAGTGCATACCCTTCGGAAGTAACGCAGCAAATGGTACATAATTTCTTGAATGATGGTGCTGCAATCAATGTCTTCAGTCGTCAGAACGATATGAAAATTAAGGTTGTCAACGCTGGTGTTAATCATGATTTCACTCCTAATGATAAGCTTCTTGATTATTCTGTTGGTAAAGGAACAAAAAATATGCTTTATGGAGCAGCCATGAATACCTTAGAATTTTCTGAAGCTATAGATAAGGGTGTTCGCATTATCAATGAACTTCATGAAGAAGGTTGTAATGTTGTTGGTTTTGGTGAAATGGGTATTGGCAATACTTCATCAGCAGCATTATTGATGAGTGCTCTTTGTCATTTACCAATTGAGCAATGTGTTGGTAGAGGAACAGGAGTTACAGATGGACAATTCAAGCACAAACTTCGTATTCTGAAAGCTGCGCAAAGTGCCAATCCTGTAGAAAAAGATAATCCTGTTTCGGTATTGAAAACATTTGGTGGTTTTGAGATCGTGATGATGTGTGGAGCGATGTTAAGAGCCGCTGAGCTTAAGATGTTGATATTGGTAGATGGTTTCATTTCTTCTTCAGCATTCTTAGGTGGTTTTGTTTCTTACCCATACCTAAAAGATTACGCTATTTTCACTCACCAATCAAATGAGAGTGGACATAGAAAAATGTTAGAATATATTGGTGCGCCAGCTATCTTGGACTTGAACCTTAGACTAGGTGAAGGTACAGGTGCGGCTTTGATGTACCCAATTTTAGAATCTGCAGTAAACTTCTTCAATGAAATGGCAAGTTTTGAGTCTGCAGGTGTAAGTGATAAAATGTAAAAAATGAACAGGGAGAAAGATATATTCTTAACTGCCCTCATGTTTTATTCTCGTATTCCGATCCCGAAGTGGACAAAGTATGAATACAAAGAAGAATACCTTAATAAAGCCACCCGATACTTTCCAATCATCGGGTGGTTTGTTGGTTTTGTAGCATGGGCAGTTTTTGTGATTACCGCTCAGTACACTTCCGAAACAGTAGGAGTTGTATTATCCATGATTTCAAGTATACTGATGACTGGAGCTTTTCATGAAGATGGTTTTGCTGATTTTTGCGATGGCTTTGGTGGTGGTTGGACAAAAGAGCGCATTCTAGAAATCATGAAGGACAGCCGAACAGGAGCTTATGGCGTAGTTGGAATTATGCTGCTGTTATTGCTTAAGTTTTCATTACTTTCTAGCATTGCTGAAATCGCAGACATCAATCTATTGTTATTATTTTTTGTTGGAGGACATGCCCTAAGCAGATGTTTCGCGGCTTCATTTGTCTATACATTGCCTTACGTTAGAGAAGATGCTCTAAGTAAAGCAAAGCCAATTAGTAAGCAACTCAAACGAAAAGATTTGTGGATTGCAGTCTTTTTCACCCTAATTCCGTTTGCTCTGATTGCTAGAATAGAACTCATAGCTTTGTTTATTCCCTTTATCATTTTCAAACTATGGATGAGATCTTACCTCAACAAATGGATTGGTGGTTATACAGGAGATTGCTTGGGAGCAATTCAGCAAGTAGCTGAAATTGTTACTTACTTTGGTTTTCTAGCATTACTGAAAGCCTAAATTATCATACTGATCTAAAATATAATTCAAATATAGAATGAAAACAGTTGCCATTTTTTGTGGAGCAAATACAGGACTGAATCCTCAGTTTGTAGAGGATACAAAGGTTTTAGTAGAAGAATTAGTAAAGAACAATTGGCGAATTGTTTATGGTGGAGGAAATATAGGACTTATGGGAGTAGTGGCTGACGAAGTCCTTCGTTTGGGAGGTGAAATCATTGGTGTGATTCCTGAAAATCTTGTAGTGCATGAAGTGGCTCACAGAGGAGTAGAAGAAATGCATATTGTAAAAAACATGCTAGACCGTAAAGGTTTAATTGCTCAGCTTTCAGATGCTTACATTGCTCTTCCTGGAGGTATCGGTACACTAGATGAAATCTATGAATTTTGGGTTGCTCAGAAGCTAGGAGAGCGCTTTAAACCTTTTGGTATTTTAGATACTCACCAGTTTTACACTCCTTTCAAACAATTATCAGAACAAATGATAGCTGAAGGTTTCCTTAAGGCAAGTGACTATGAGCGTCTTAATTTTGTAGAAGAACCTCTAAAGTTAGTCAGTCTTTTAGAAAATGCATTGCAATAAGAAATTGAATTCCTTGTTTCTGAAAAGGAGAAGCAAGGAATTCTACTAATCTTATTATTACTTAAAGCTCTTTATTGACAACAACTTTTCCTTTCGTTTTTCCTCGTTCAAACCATTCTAAAGCTTCTGGAATTTGTTCAAAACGGATTTCTGTAGTGATATTCGTTGAGATTTCACCTTTACTAATCCATTCGGCTATTTGTTCTCCAGCTTTAGCTACCTCTCGTAAACTATCTTTATCATTGGTATTATAAGTAGCAACAAGTGCTACTTCCGAAATCCCTGCTGCTTTTGTAAATGGTATAAATGGATATTTTTCAGGTATTCCTGTGATTCCCACAATACTTCCATTGAATCTCAGAATTGCCGCATATTTTTCAATATCCGATGCAGAAATACTATTGATAAAGTAGTCAACTCCTTTTCCTTGGGTAATCTCCATGATTTTCGTAGAGATATCTTCTTCCTTATAATTAATAATGTAATCTGCGCCTAATTCTCTTATTCTATCAAAGTCACCACTAGCTGAAGTAATAACCGTTGCGCCCCTTTGTTTTGCAAACTGAATAGCGAATCCTCCTACGCCACCACCTCCAGCAGTTATAAAAACAGTTTGTCCACTGCGGATATTAACTTTTTCATGAATGGCTTGATAGGCTGTAATTCCTGCACAAGGAATAGTAGAAGCATCTAGATATGATACATCTGAAGGAAGAATTGTCAAGATTTCGCTATCAACAACCACAAAGTCAGCAAAAGAACCTGTCTCAAAGATATTAACCATGGCGCAGACTCTATCTCCTAATTTAACTGAGGATACGTTATCGCCTATTTCAACTATTTCTCCAGCAACGTCAATTCCTATGGTGATAGGTCTTTTGAGGTCAAATGTTCCTTGAGTGACTTTGTAATCAACAGGGTTCAGACTGATTGCTTTTGTAGCAATCATTACTTGATTTGACTTTATGAGTGGCTTATTGATTTCTTTTAATTTTAAGCCCTCTACTTGAAGTACATACGCTTTCATGGGTCGTTTTTATAAGTAAATATAAAATTGATAAAGCAATAATTAATAGCTCTTTCTAATTGAAATATGGATCATTGAATTCAAAAAAGAGAAGCCTAAACCTAGACTTCTCTTAATTACTATGATTAATTCTTTAACTCAAATGATTAATCCACTTTGATAAATTCGTGTTTAGCACGTTGAGCAAAACCTAATTTAGTTTTCCCATCTGTAAGCGTAAACTTAACCGTCTTGCTGTTTGTCACTTCTAAGCTCACTACTTTTCCTGCAGTTTTAGAACTCATGTTTACATCTGAGTTTGTTTTTCCTTCAGGTACTACAAAAGTGTCTTTTAGTGACTTTGCTGCTGCTACATAACCATCAGTAGTAACACCAATAAAAAATCCACTTCCGTTAAAGTCGTATGTATTTTTGAAAGGTAAATAATCCACACTTGAAATATCTTTTGTAATTTCTCCTGTCTTATTACCTACAGACTCACGGAATACTTCACCTTGATCAACCTGTACTGCTGCATATCTATTTCCAAAGAAGAAATAAACCTCAGAATCAATATCAATTACATTAAGCCCTTCCTTTTCTGAATTGAATAGTTTGGCTTCGTTTCTCAAGAAAGCATCTACATCAAAGCTTCCTTTTCCGTAAGCTCCCCCATTAGGGTCTACTCTTTGCCAAGTAGTGTGTTTAGAGCTAGCATAAATATATACTTCCCTAACTTTTTCATCGGCTACAACGCCTAACCAATAGTTTCCTTGATCAGACCAGTTAGATTTTCCATTATTTAGGTTAAACTTATAGAAAGTTTTATCAGCTCCTACGGGTACATCAGCAATGCCAATTGCTCTAGCATTCGCAGATGTTGAAGCAGATACTTCTACTGAATTTGGGTTTACGATATCATCCTCTGAACAAGAAGAAATCGTCAAAGTACTTGCAGCAAAAAGGGCTGCATAAATCAAGTGTAAACTTGTGCGTCTCATAATAAATAAATTTTTACAAGATCGAGTGGTCACAATAGTAATTCATATGAACCTAAGTTATATAAGTATGTGGTGGCTACTTATCAACCTATATTTTTCCTGAACTTATACCTGTTCATTCTCTCACTTACCCAATAAGTATTTCAGAATATACTTCAATCTTCAAAACCTGATTAAAAAACAGCGTTTTCATTTCAAAACGACACTCTATCAAAGATATCCTCCCGATACCTAAACATGTAAAAAATATAAATTAAGACTGGCTATTTTTCTTAATAAATAATGGCTACGAAAAGAAAACTATCTCTTTTAAGCCCATTTAAATTTCATATACATTTCCTCTCCTCAACCAACTCCATCATCATTTTAAAAACAACAACAAAAATACACAATATTTAAGAATTCAATAATATAGATAGAAATAAATATCAAATACCCATCAAAATAGATACTTCATTAACACTTTAATGATTCGAAATGTAAAAATGTCAATCAAACACCTCTGATTACAATGTTGATTAACATATTTGCAAACATTCACTCAATTATTTGAATAATATCTAAAAATAAAGTTTTTTACTTGAAATATTTGCAATAAAAATCTTAATCCATTTACTTTGTAACAACAAAAAGGGATAATCATTACGAAAATCTCAAAAATAATCCTGTGGGGTGATGAAATTGGCAGACATACCCTCCTTTCTCGGGGGTGAAGATAAGGGATAAAACTTGCAGAGAATGAGTAGCTACTTCTCACCCTCTGATAGTCTAACCGCTTCGTGAAGGTTCGAATCCTTCCCCTACAGCAAAATAGTTACACTGTGAGGTGACGAAATTGGCAGACGTACCCTCCTCTCTCGAGGGTGGAGATAACAGTATAAAGCTTCGGCCTAACTGCTCCGTGAAGGTTCGAGTCCTTCCCTTACAGCTATTAAAATTACAACAGGTTACACTGTGAGGTGATGAAATTGGCAGACATACCCTCCTTTCTCGAGGGTGGAGATAACAGCATAAAGCTTCGGCCTAACTGCTCCGTGAAGGTTCGAATCCTTCCCTTACAGCTATTAAAATTACAACAACAAGTTACACTGTGAGGTGACGAAATTGGCAGACGTACCCTCCTCTCTCGAGGGTGGAGATCGCAGCATAAAGCTTCGGCCTAACTGCTCCGTGAAGGTTCGAGTCCTTCCCTTACAGCTATTAAAATTACAACAGGTTACACTGTGAGGTGATGAAATTGGCAGACATACCCTCCTTTCTCGAGGGTGGAGATCG
>NZ_QGDO01000004.1:169052-204965 GCF_003149185.1 Sediminitomix flava
TCTCGAGGGTGGAGATCGCAGCATAAAGCTTCAGCCTAACTGCTCCGTGAAGGTTCGAATCCTTCCCTTACAGCTATTAAAATTACAACAACAAGTTACACTGTGAGGTGACGAAATTGGCAGACGTACCCTCCTCTCTCGAGGGTGGAGATCGCAGCATAAAGCTTCAGCCTAACTGCTCCGTGAAGGTTCGAATCCTTCCCTTACAGCTATTAAAATTACAACAACAAGTTACACTGTGAGGTGACGAAATTGGCAGACGTACCCTCCTCTCTCGAGGGTGGAGATCGCAGCATAAAGCTTCAGCCTAACTGCTCCGTGAAGGTTCGAATCCTTCCCTTACAGCTTTTTTCATCTGGTAAATAGATGAATTGGTTAGTAATTCAGGGATACATCAAAGATTTTGGTCGTATCCTTTTACTATTACAGTCCTTCCCTCCTTTATATCTTCTATATTTTCTTGGAGAAAATTACATATTTGATTTGCTTTACAGCGGATTAAAGTAAACTATATTGTTTACTTTAAACATTACTATAAACACAATTTGATAAAACCATGTTTGATACGCTGAAACCTAAGTTAGAGCAGGAAATTGCTGCTATTAAAGAAGCAGGTCTTTACAAAAGTGAAAGAGTTATCACTACACCACAAGGTGCAGAAATTAAAACAGACAAAGGTGAAGAAGTATTGAACTTCTGTGCAAACAATTACCTTGGTCTTTCATCTCATCCACAAGTAATTGAAGCTGCAAAAGCAGCTATTGATAGCCATGGTTATGGAATGTCATCAGTTCGTTTCATTTGTGGTACTCAAGATATCCATAAAGAACTTGAAAAGAAGATTTCAGAATTCTTAGGAACAGAAGACACAATCCTTTACGCAGCTGCATTTGATGCTAACGGAGGTGTTTTTGAGCCTATCTTAGGCCCTGAAGACGCAATTATTTCAGACACCTTGAATCATGCTTCAATCATCGATGGAGTTCGTTTGTGTAAAGCCATGCGATACAGATATATCCATAATGACATGTCTGATCTTGAAAAACAACTTCAAGCAGCAGATGAGGCAGGAGCTAAAAATAAAATCATTGTAACTGATGGTGTATTCAGTATGGATGGTACAATTGCTCAGTTAGATAAAATCTGTGATTTAGCTGACAAGTACAATGCCCTTGTTATGACTGACGAATGCCATAGTACTGGTTTTATGGGTAAAACTGGTAGAGGTGTTCATGAGCATTGTGATGTAATGGGACGTATTGACATCGTGACTGGTACACTAGGTAAAGCACTAGGCGGTGCTTCTGGAGGTTTTACTTCTGGTCGAAAAGAAATCATTGATATTCTTCGCCAACGTTCAAGACCATATTTATTCTCAAATACACTTGCGCCATCCATCACGGGTGCTTCTATTGCTGTATTCGATTTACTTTCTAGCACAACTGAGCTAAGAGATAAATTGGAAGAAAATACGCTTTACTTCCGTGAAAAGATGACAGCTGCAGGCTTTGACATCAAAGAAGGTGTTCATCCAATTGTTCCTATCATGCTTTATGATGCTCCACTATCTCAAAAGTTCGCTGAGAAATTATTGGAAAGAGGAATTTACGTAATTGGATTCTACTACCCTGTTGTACCAAAAGGACAAGCTCGTATTCGTGTTCAGATTTCTGCTGCACATTCTAGAGCGCACTTAGATAAAGCAATAAATGCCTTTACAGAAGTTGGAAAAGAACTTGGTGTTCTTAGCTAATATGAATTAATCATATTATATATTTTAAAGACTACTATTCTAACACGAATGGTAGTCTTTATTTTTTAATCTGAATCATACTCGAGTATTAAATTGTTTAATTGCGATCTATAATTTGAATTTTCACGATCAAAGTTTTCATTTTCTTATAACAATTAAGACTACTCCAATATTTTCCCGAACTAATTGCACCTAAACACTGCTTTTTTAACAAAGTTAATATATTTAAACCTAAAGTCTTCAATGATTTTTTATTGAAAAACGTATTTGATCATCATTATTACTCAATAGCTAAAACTTTAGCCTCTAAATCATTTTAGAGTATTTTTTTGCCATCAACATTAAATCTTTACCATTGACTAATTGCTATGTATCCAACATTCCACCAACAGGTACTTAACCGCTTGACCGATATCCGTCCGGTCATTGAAGAATTACGGGAGATGCAGTTCCAGAAATGGAAGTATCAATTATTCGTATCAGACATCGAACAAGAATTTGACCTATCCAATTTCCAAGTAGCCTTCTTAGATCTTTTGAGCTTAAAATATAAGTGTGATATCTATCCTGCTGTTCAAGAAAAAGTACATCAAGAATTCTATACTTATTACGGAGGTAAAAAGGATGATATCCGAATCTTTCTTCAAGGCTTAGAGATACCTAGCGAAGCGAGTAAAAAATGGCGATTGATTTATGAAGATGATGAAGCTGAAGCAATTGTAAATATCTATTTCAGTGGTTGGGATTTTGAAATGTCAACTTTAATAGGCTGAAATAAAAAATATTCCCATACAAAAACCACCCTGAAACCTATTTCAGAGTGGTTTTTTCTTTTTTATCAAAAAAAGATGAGAAAAAGCTGTAAGAAAATAAGCAACTCCACGACTAAAGGAACGAACTCAAAAACTTAAAAAACTAATCATGAAAAAAATTATCTCAGCACTCGTTTCATTATTCCTTTTCACTTTCAACCTAAATGCTCAATCTTCAGATGCTTTCAAAGTTGAAGTTACAGGAAAAGGCCCTTCATTCTTTCTAATCCCAGGTGCTTCATGCGGTTCAAATGTCTATAACCAGTTTGTTGAAGACCATCAAGATAAATTTCAGTTTCATAAAATCACATTGGCTGGCTATGCTGGAAACCCTGCCTTAGAAGGAGACACTTTCTTACCAAATGTTACTTCTGCAATCTCGGCATACATCAAACAACATAAAACAGATAACAGTATCTTGATGGGGCATAGCATTGGAGGATTTATTTCATTACTTCTAAACCAAAATGAAGCTCTAATTAAACGAGTAATTATCATAGATACACTTCCTTTTTTACCTGCCTCTATCAATCCATTAGCTACCGAAGATAACATGAAGGCTTTCATTCATCAGTTTGTTCCTGATTATACCAAAATGAAAAACGCTGATTTTGAAGCTCAACTCATACAAAATCTAAAAGGGATGGTAAAAAGTGAATCTCACATCGATTTTATCATGGAAGAAGCACAACATACCGATAAAAAAACGATGACGGTAAGTATGAGAGAACTTATGACTACCGACCTCAGGAACAAACTCAACAATATAAAATCTGAAGTACTGGTTCTTTATCCTTGGGATTCTGATTTGTCGAAAATTTATCCAAACTTCACAAAAGAAAGAATTTCAACAGTATATCAAACGCAATATTCTGGTATTGAGAACATCCAACTCGAAATGATTGAAGATGCTAGACACTTTTTAATGTTAGACCAAGCCGAAGTTTTCTCGAAAAAGGTCAATCAATTTTTAAATAAACCAATCGCTGTGAAATAACTGCTATGAAAAAAGAAGAACTATTTCAGCAAATCATAAAGGAGCATAAGGACAAGTTATTCCGATTGGTATATGCTTACCTCTATGACAAATCTGCTGCAGAAGACCTCATGCAAGAAGTGTGGATAAATGTTTGGGAAAGTCTATCTAAATACAAAGGCGATGCCCAGCTTTCCACTTGGTTGTATCGGATTACGGTAAATACTACTATTTCATTCAACAGAAGTAGCACACGCAAAAAAGACCTTAATGAAACCTATAAAAAAGAAGCTTTCACAGATGATTACGACTTCGAAAAAGATGAACAGATCAATATGCTCATGAAAGCAATTCATCAGCTGAAAGAAGATGAAAGGTTAGTGATCGGTTTAGTCTTAGAAGACCTTAGTTACAAGGAAATCAGTGAAGTATTAGGTATTTCGGTCAATAATATTGGCGTAAAAATTAACAGAATAAAAAATAAACTCTCAAAAATATTGAATCATGAACGAGCTTAAAGAATTTAAAAACGCTTGGAATCAAGTAAAGGCATCAGATAATATAAAACCATTAGAATTAGATAAATCATTTCTAGCGAAGCTGAAAGAAATAGATAGAAAAATAAAGAACGAAAATATAGGACTTACAATAGCATTCGGGACATTAGCGGGCTTGTTTACTTACATCTGGTCTATTTTGCCAAGTTCTTTTTGGCTTGCTCATGTAAGTTTAATTGGAGTAGCAATCTTACTGTTCGTTTCTATGGGTATTTTCTGGTATAGAAAGTTCAACTTAAATAAATATGATTTCTCTGCTGAAACCTCTGTATTTATAGAAGAATTACTTAAAAAACTTAAGTTTCAGTTATGGGTCACAAATAATTATATGTATTTCTACACAGGTATTTTATATACTTTTATCATGATTTATTTGAGCCAAATATTGGCTTTAGGCTCATTGAAACTACAGCTTATAGGATATGGGGGAGCAACTTTATGGATGGTTTTAGTTCTTTATTTTGGGATGAAAAAGAAGAAAAAATCAAATAAAAATAAGATTGTTCCTCTCATAGATCAACTTAAAGAACTTCAACATAAACTAAATAAAAACTAAAAAGAAACCGTTCTAGCCTCAGTACTAGAACGGTCTCTTTTTTTCTATAAGGTAGAAACTTCTACACTCTCGTTATAAGTGAGAATAAACTCCACTAGAGATTCATAAAAAATAGAGTGCTTTTCAAGTTTAGCCATAGCATCTTGATCATCCTCTAAAAGAATACCTAAATTCTTCTTTGATAAGCGTACCATTTCGCCATCTGTCCCCAATGAGATTTGAGGTGGAAAATCTTCAGAATATAAAGCATCTTTTACTTTACTGCTTGAAAGCGCTTCCTCTGAACCGACATTTGAATGATAATTAAAGTAGAGCGTAATTCTACCTTGCTTATAAATCAAATAAGGGGTTTTATTTTGATGTACACGCACAATCTTATCTTCCTCTTTCTGATATCCCCAAATATTCTGCTCACTCAAAGGTAAAATAACCTTCCCTCCTTCTGTATCTTTTAAAAGAATTGCATAACGTCCATTTTTGCTTTTGGTGCCTACGTATTCAGCATAAGTCTTTAGCTTTTTATCAAGAAAGGCTTCATGCGACTCATAAACTCCTACTTGCGAAAATGCTGTGGTAAAACAAAAACAAGCGATTAAAAATAAGGTCAACCTTTTCATATCAGATTGATTTTAAGATGAGTGAATAGATGATGAATAGAAATAAATGGGTGAATATCACAATACTAACATAGTACCTATTCAAGAAAATATATCAATCCTGAAAAGGCTTTTCGATCAACCTATTATGAATTGAGATCAACCATACTTTTTTGGCGATTAAAGTTTTTTCCAAAAAAGATTAAAAAAAAATGAGGTAAGGATAGGGGTTATTGTTTCATGAAGATACTTAGAGATGTAGAACATGAAATTGTGAGATAGATTAATCCAACATATAATGAAAAAATTCACTTTAATAACACTAACAACCCTTCTTATCAACATTTGTAGCACAGCAACTTTTGCACAGTCGCAAGTTGATTCATTAAACCATATCCCATTAGTCAAAAACGAAATTGCAGATGATTACTTCGGAGTTCAATTTGCTCTTGCTAGTAATCATGTCTCTAAAACTATGCGTGGTATTCAGTGGAGTTTTGGAACGAACAAGGCAGATGAAGGATTTAACGGATGGCAATTTGCTCTCGGAGGAAACATCAACGGTGGCGATACAAAAGGCTTTCAGTTAGGGCTAGGCTACAACCGTGCAGATGACTCCATCATTGGATCTCAATTCGGCGCAGGATTTAACTCGACATCACACCTTAAAGGACTCCAAGCTGCAGTTGGGGCAAACATAGCAGATAAAGCTCACGGTGTACAAGTTGGTTTATACAACCAAGCTGAAGAATTATCAGGGGTACAAATCGGTGTTGTCAATACCGTATTGAAAGAAAGAAGTCATGGATTACAAGCTGCAGCGGTAAATGTCAGTACCTCTGAAGTATTAGACGGCATACAACTTGGTGTTGTCAATACAGCTAAAGATGTAGAAGGTCTTCAAGCAGGTTTCTTGAATAAATCTGACAAAATGGATGGACTGAGCATTGGTTTCATTAATGTCGCGGACTCTTTAGATGGGCTGAGTATTGCTCCTTTCTCTTTTATCAAAGATGGTATTGCTGATTTTGAACTAAGTTATTCAGATAACTTCCAGTACAATTTTAGCTTTAGATCGGGTAAAGAATATTTCTACTTCATTTGGACTGGTGGCGTACAAAACACTGACGACTTCAACAGATACGGCCTTGGTGGTGGTATTGGTACACAATGGAATATGGCTCACAAAGGTTTAGTGAAAGGTAGTTTTGAACTTACGCACATGTTTGTAAAAGATGATAGACAAATTGACTGGGGCGATGGGCAGAACTATTTATCACAAGGTAGATTAAACATCATTGTAAACCTTGCAAAACCAATTTCTTTAGTAGCTGGACCAACGCTTAACTACTCTTACCAAAGCGGTAATTGGGTAGATAAAGATGCTCCTAGCTTTACTAAAATTGACCCAATGTATGAGTACAGACAAGAATATGAACTTTCAGATAAAGTAACCGAACACAAACTTTGGCTAGGTTTCCATGCAGGTATCAGAATCCACCTGTATTAAAATTTCTGAATAACAATTGCCAACTTTTTAAAATAAAAAGATTAGTTGCTCTGTGTTTCCTATGACATAGAGCAACTAATCATATAAAATTAGAGGATATGAAAAGGTACTTTTTTATAGTGTGCTTTCTTTTAACACTAACCGAATTAAAAGCTCAAGAAGTTGGGCTAAGAGTTAACAACACAACAGGTTCTAATGTAGGAATTGGAGCCACTTTCTTTTCTGAAAATTCACAACGTTTACATACAAGTGTTTCATTTAATAAAGGCTTTGGTATTGAAGCTTTATGGGATTATATGTTTAATCCTTTTAGTGAAAACAATGCAACTGAAGCGCTAAACTTCTACGTTGGCACAGGATTATTCACACTCATCAGTGACCCTACAGAATTTGGAATTACTGCTGAAATTGGAGCTGAATATCGTTTTAATGAGCCCCCTCTCGTATTAGGAGTTGATTGGCGGCCTCAATTCGAAATCATCCAAGAAGGGGCTTTCCGGGCCAATAGTTTTGGTATAAATATTAGATGGTGCTTTAACTGACAATATGAATAAAGCCTTAATCTTTATTTAGAGTCAAATAAGCACTATCAAAAGATAATAAATAGTTCACCCTTGAAATCCTTGGAGTATCTTACTTCGAGGATTTTTTTATAAAAAGGTGATTAAAAATCCACCAATAGGAAAATACTTTCTGAAATACACATTTTTTAAGAATGCCTAAAGCTGTTGTTTATTAACTTTTTATCTTAGAAAGATAGATTAAAAACAACACTATGAAATTCGGAACAAAAACAATACATGCAGGCATTAAAGCAGACCCAAGTACAGGTGCGATAATGACTCCAATTTTTCAAACGAGTACATATGTACAAGCAGCTCCTGGAGACCACAAAGGTTATGAATATTCGAGAACACACAATCCAACTCGTGATGCCCTACAGGCAAATCTTGCGACATTAGAAAATGGTAAACATGCCTTGTGTTTTTCATCTGGTATGGCTGCCATTGATACTGTTATTCGATCTTTCGCACCAAACGATGAAGTCATAAGCACAAATGACTTATATGGAGGCTCTTACCGTATTTTCACAAAAGTTCATCAGCTTAACTCTGGGATTAATTTCAAGTTTATCCCAATGCAAGATTTATCTAGTATTGAAGAAGCGATCACTCCTAAGACTAAGCTCATTTGGGTAGAAACACCAACCAATCCCCTAATGAACATTATAGACATCAAAGGGATTGTTGACATTGCTAAAAAACATAACATCAAAGTAGCTGTTGATAATACTTTTGCGAGTCCATTCCTCCAAAGACCACTTGAGCTAGGGGCTGATATTGTCATACATTCTATCACAAAATACATAGCAGGTCATTCAGATGTCATTATGGGAGCAGTTATTTTGAACGACGACTCTTGGGCTGAAAAACTCGCCTTCCTACAAAATTCATGTGGTGCAGTACCTGGCCCACAAGATTGCTTTCTGACTTTAAGAGGTATAAAAACGCTACATCTCAGAATGAAGGCACATTGTGAAAATGGCTCTAAGATTGCCCAATTTTTGGTCAATCACCCTAAAGTAGAAAATGTATATTGGCCTGGATTGGAAAGTCATCCAAATCATCAAATTGCGAAAGATCAAATGGATGATTTTGGTGGAATGCTCTCTTTCACATTGAAAGATGATGCTATTGAAAAAGCATTTGAATTGATGTCTTCTCTAAAAATTTTCTCACTTGCTGAATCTTTAGGAGGTGTAGAATCGTTATGTGGACACCCAGCAAGCATGACTCATGCAAGTATTCCAAAAGAGGAAAGAGAAAAAGCTGGATTAAGAGACACATTAATTCGATTGAGTGTCGGCATTGAAGACGCTGACGACTTGATAGAAGACTTGAGTGTAGCATTAGATAAAGTCTGAAAGCTTTAAGCTACACAACAAACTTTCTAACTATGCAAAAACAAAACGACTTCCCTACTGTAGTTGCTCTGAGTTGTTTTATAGGAATGGCAGTAACCGTAATTGGTTACTGTATCTGGAGTATACTGTAGAAAATTAAAATCCCAATCAAAATTAAGAAGTCTGATCGGCATCTTTATCCATGGTTGGGATTTTCACTCCCATCACCAAAATATCATCTACCTGTTCTTCATCACCTTCTCTCATCCATCTATTCAAAGTAGAGTTCAGTAATTCATACTGTCGATTGAATGGCTTATCATGATTCTCAGCTATGATTTTACACATTTTCTTACGTTTAAACTTTTCATTTTTCAAACCTCCAAATTGGTCTTGATAACCATCCGAGAACATGTAAACATAAGTATCAGTAAATAATTGCAAGCTGATATCCTCAAATTCTCTCAACTCCTCAAGTTCAGTCATACAAGCCCCAATCGACTTCTTTGTACCTTTAAATAATCGATCTTTATTATTTTGAATGACATAAATAGATGATCGAGCACCAGAAAAAGTAATGGTATTCTCTTTTTCATTAACACAACAAAGAGCGACCTCCATCCCATCATTAAGATGTGTGTCTTCTTGATTGAGTAAATATTTCACTTCTTCATGAACGTGACCTAATATTTTAGAAGGCACGTATTCTTGCTGTTCTATGATCACTTTATTGAAAAGTTCATAACCGATAAGAGACATGAAAGCACCAGGCACACCATGACCTGTACAATCGGCAGCAGCAAAGAAATGAAGTGTATTATCTTCTTCTGGTAATTTTATATTTTGGTAGTAATAAAAGTCTCCACTAACAATATCTTTTGGCTTATAAAGAATAAAAGAGTCAGCGAAATAATTTTTGATTTTATTGGCACTGTACAAAATTGCAGCTTGAATACGCTGAGCGTAAGCGATACTATCTGTGATATTTCTTTTTTGATCTCTCAGTAGCTCATTCTGCTCATTAATACTTACTTGCTGTTGGAGAATTTCGTCTCTTTGTTCCTTAATTTCTTCGCTTTTTTGCTGTATTTGCTTAAATGCACGCTTGGTCGTCTTACGTGATTGATAAAGGGAAATAGCCGAAAAAGAAATAAGAATCAGTAATATTCCACCAATAAAAATGACCAATTGTTGAGAGGATTTATTTTTCTCTAACAGAGCTTCTCTTTCTTTTAATAATCCTATCTCACGTTGTTTACTCTCAATATCATATACCGCTTGTAGTTCCGACATTACTTCTAGCCTTTCAAGACTTATCAGACTGTCTTTCATGGTAGAATACTCATGGTACCACATCAAGGATTGTTCATAATCTCCTTCGTGTTCGTATAAATCTGATAGAAGCTTGAGAGCATTTACTTCCCATTGAATTCCGCCCATATCACGAGCGTGCTCCAAACTAATTTTTGCATACTTTTTAGCATGCATCAATTGGCCTTGTGCAAAATAAATTTCAGATAAGTAAAGTGTGTATTGAGCTAAAGGAAGAATATCCCCTAGTTTTTCAAAGATTCTAACAGCCCCTGTTATGTATGTTTTAGCTAATGCTAGCTTCTCTCCTTCTTGATGAATACGTCCAAGGATTCCATAAACATAAGCCAAGTTAATCTCTTCGTTGTATTTAGAAGAAAGTGTCAGCGCCTTCATTTCATATTCTAAAGCCTCTTCCAAGCTTCCTGTTTCCAACAAGATTTCGCCCATGTTCAGATACAAATCAGCCAAGGCTAATTCTTTCTTTCTTAACGTCAACGCTTGATCTCTAGGTCCCAAATCATCATAAGGTGTATCAATAATTTGTTGTTGAATTTCGATACCTAACTTATAATTAACTAGTGCTTTTTCATAATCTTTCTGACGAGCATAGGTCACTCCCATATTGTTGTAAACAAGAGCAATTCCAAACTGATAATCAGAGTCTCTGTATACACGAAGAGCATCAAACTTATATTCATGCCCTTTTGCATATTTACCTAAACGCTCATAAGCAGAAGATAGTAAAAGGTAGATTTGCCCCTCAAAATGTGGCTTTGACCATTTTATCGCAAAATAAAGTGCAATTTCAGCATCTTTAATCACTCCTTGAGGAGAATGCATTAACTTTAGCTGAATTGATTGCTCTAAACTATCCAAATAAGCCTCCCGATCAGTATCTTCAAACTGCACGAACTTCTCTTCCAACTGAATCAATTCATCAGTGGTCAAAGCGTACTGCCCCTTACTTTGAAGGGATACAAACGTTAGAAATACTGAAAATAAGGTGAAAATTATATTTTTTCTCCCCATTGCGGATGGACCTTTCATGAGTTAAATTTATTTTAGACAGTTCATTTTTAATAAAATGTCATGTTTTTTGCTCTTAAAGTTTAAATACTAGCAAAAACAAATCCAACACACATCTTGTACAATTATTTATTAGAAAAGTGCAATATTTGTAATCACTGGATTGTAAGGAAATTACGAAAAAAATTAAAAAATAAACTAAATGCGAGAGGAAATTCAGTTCTGGAAAAATTGGTCAAAAGAAGACCGTTTCCCTTTTTGGATAGGTCTACAATTGGTCATTGTCGGACTTTTTTGTACCTGTTTTTTCAAATGGCAAAGCACAGGAAATCTTATTCCTTGGAATGTAGTTTCTGAACTAAAGCAAGCTCAAATTTCGAATGAGTCTTTTAGTTTTTTCTTGTTTGACATCCCGATTCCTACCACTACTTATGTTACGGAGTCTTATTTTGCCGCAGGCTATTTCCAAATACATGACATGGTCTATTGGTTATATGGCATTCTGCTGATTGCTGGTTTATCCTTCTTACTTGCATCTATTACCGAACTGAGCTTAATGTGGTACTTAGGAGGTGTAACAATCTACACCATCTTTGCTATTTCCTTAAACCTAGATCATTTGCTTATTTTAGGGGATGTTCATCCAATGCTGTTCACCCTCATTGTATTACTCTCTGTTCTTCCTCTCTCCTATATTTTCAGAAGTATTTTTAAAACAAATACTCTAGTTCGAGTAGTCTCATTCTTACTTATACATGTAGTACTTGTTTTTACTGTAGCTTCATTAGCTCAAACTGCTTTACCATTAAAAACACTAATTGTAAACAGTACTTCACTTCCCCTTATTGCTTTCCTTGTGAGTTGCGTTTTACTTGCGCCAGAAATTATAAGAGGGATTGTTTACTTGCTTACAGATGGACGAAAAGGAGAAGGAACAGGAGCCTTACTCCACTTTTGTGTGGTTTCAGGTCTTTACATCTTAAACTTGGTATACCTTTATATTCAATACTTTTCTGTAAGTAGTCTTCCATTTTTTGTACATATTCCTGCTATTCTGATTTATGCTTTTTCAGTCGTGATAGGTTTATGGGGCTGGAAAAAAAGAGAGCAACACTATGGTAATTTCTTCCCATTTCATACTACAGGGGCTTACCTCTATCTCTCAGTAATCATTTTGAGTTTAGCATTCTTATCTATTAGCTACGGAAGTGGAAATAGTTCATATACTGAGTTAGCTGAAAAAGTCATCTTTATCACTTACATCGGCTTTGGTTTAGCAATCATTGGCTATGTTATTTCTAACTTTAATCCGCTACTGAAAAAACAGCTTGATGTACATAAAGTATATTACCTACCTGCCCGCCTGGAATACTCAATGGCTATTTTAATTGGCGTTGCACTAACTCTTGTCTTTGGTGCAAGGGGCTATACACATACTTATAATCAAACATGGGCTGGGTATTATAATAACAAAGCTTATTTAGAGTCTATGAAAGATGATTTGATGATGGCTGAACGCTATTACAATACATCTATGGCTTACGATCCTAAAAATCACTTCGGTTCTTACGGTTTATCATCACTAGGAATCGATCATGAGCATTATGGAACCGCACTAATGCTATTGAAGGACGCTTTACACCGTAGTCCTAGTCCACAAGCATTTGCCAACATGGGAATCTTAGAATGGACAAAAAATCAAAAACTAAGAGCTCTTTATCAACTTCAAAAAGGTATCAACACTTTTGAGAATAGCAGTGAGCTTAACACCAACTACGCCTACTACGCCAAACGTATGAACATGGCCGACAGTGCTTTATTCTATTTGAATCATGCACTTGATCATACTTATGAGCCGAATGTTCCACTTTCAAATATTTACGCTCATGCTGCTACTACACCAAACTTTAGTGCTGAATTACCAACTGAAAAGTCTGAAAAAACAGATTTTATGGTAAAAGGAAATCAGTTTGCAGCACTTTTAAATCAAAACATTCCAACTGCAGATGCTCTTGACACTTTAGCTTTTGAAGATTTTGATTTAAGTAGCTATGAGCTATTCTATGTCTGCAACTATTTATTAAATAAAAAAGAAGGTGTATCAGATGATGAACTCAAATTTGTTGAACAACTTGAATTAGCTAATCTGGGTACTGAAGATTTCACATTCCTTTTATATGCTAAAGCAGCTGTTCTTTATGCTAAAGGAGATGTGAAACATGCTATGCAACACTTCCAGCATTTGAGTGAAACATCTCCAAATACACAAAACAGGCATGATTTCTATTACGGTCTCCGACTTATGGAACAAGGGTTTTTCGATAAAGCAGCGGATGCATTTCACACTGCTTTTGTAAAAGGACATCCAGACGCCTTGTACTATCTAGGTTTAGCTTACAGTGAATCTGGTCAGAAAGAATTAGCGAAAAAGACTTGGACACAGATTCAAGAAATATACCCTGAAAATGCTCCAATTCAATTAATGAATCGATTGTACACAGAGGAACAACCTAAAGCAGATGATCAAGAATATTTGACATTCTACCTTCACTATAACAATCAGAATTTGTCTGATAAAGAGTTTGAAAACCTTTGTGGCCTATTTCAAGATGGTTCAATGCTTACTTATGCTTGGTTAGATAGAGCTGAGTACTTACTGAAGACTGAAAAACTAGAACAAGCAGCCTTAGTAATCAATGAATTAAATGTTTCTGAAGAATTAAAAGGACACTTTACAGCTCTTCAATTAGATTTAGAAATTAAAACTGGAAACTATAGCGAAGAAGGTTTCAATCAACTAGATATAGCAAAAGCTTATTGGGCAAATAAAAGTCTTGAACAACGATACCTAGCTGGCTATTATGAACATACCGGAGAAAAAGCACTTGCAAAAGTTGCTTACGAAAATGCAATACTAAACTCTCCTTATGATGAAAGCCTCTATTTGAACTACACTAAATTGTTATTGGAAGAAGAAGGTCAAACAACAAGGGCTTACGAAGTAATTCTTACAGGAGTTGAAACTCTAGACACAGACGAATTACAGAAACAATATGCATTTGTAAGTTTAAAAATGGGGTATGACGGTTTTGCAGAACATACGAAATCAATGCTTTCAGACCGTTTGAATGATCAGGCTTTCTCAGAATTTTTAGAGGAATACAATCAGATTGCTCTTTAATATTCTCATTTGAATACTAATAATCAGGGATTAATCTCCATTTAAGAAATGGAAATTAATCCCTATTTTTTCACAAATTATTTATATCACATTATCTTTCTTTTAAAACAAATTCAATACAAAGCCTCTTTTATTAGGAAAATATTAAAATTATTAACAACTCATCGAGTTTTGGGCATCGTACAGAAAATGAAATAGAAATAGCCTCTGACAGGTGTTTTTAAAACATTTAATAAGCCCTAAGTCAATTGGAAGTCGTAAGATGTGAAAAAAGTTAATTTCCTCTTGAAATTATCCTTCTTATATTTGAATAAGCAGTTTAGTAGAAAGAACAATAATGTTTATGACTACATAAACTTGCTGGTTTCTATTGTGTTTATCAAATGTTTATACAAACAAATAATTAGGTCTCTTTGAGATATAATTATTTTCATATCCTCTCATACGTGGTTTCAGGACGGCTTGTAAGTCGTCCTTTTTTTTAAACTTTATGAGAGTTATTAAAGATATGATCTAAACATTTTAGCTATAAAAAAAGGTATTGCTATAAGTAGCAATACCTTTTTTACTTCTAAAATTCACCTTTGTGAATTATCTATTTCCGTAAAGTAACTTATATGCTTCACCAAACTTATCCGAATACTCTTTTTCTTTCTCCGTGTAAAGCTTGATTAACTCTTTAGTTATCTCAACTTCATTATTATACTCTTCTTTAGGTAACTGAAGGTCTTCACCTCTATCTACCGCAGACTCCAACAAAGTCAGACGTTCTTTCTCCGCTTGAAGAGAACCTCTATAAAGCATTGCCAATTGCTGAAGAATCATCAAACCGCTTCTTCCATAAGAACTCGTAGACTTATCTCTGATAGCTGCTGCATAATTCACATTTTGAGAAGAACGACGAGCAATAGTTTCAGCTATTTCATTCGCTTTCTCATGATCTCCTAACTTATGGTAAAGCTCTACATATTTTGGAGCAAAGAAGCTATAAGGAATTGTCTTATCTGGAATTTCATTCAAAATAGAATCCATCACAGCTTTCGCCTCCTCATCTCTGTCTTTGTAATAAAGATCTTCTGCTAAACGGTAGAAGTTATTACGAGTATTTGCACCAAACTTACGGTACTCATCATCATAATAAACTGCCTCGTTGTTCATTTCTCTGAAACGGAAGTTCTTCACGTTCTCTAGCATTTTGCTAGTATTTACTTCTCCAACATCACTAGATTGCTCTGCTACGATAGGCATCAATCTGAATGTCATACCTTCCAATTGCAGGTACTTACGCAGATCCATCGCGATAGTCTGAGAAGAAGTATTGTTAAAATAAATAGGACGTTCCCAGTTACTTGAAACGATCAAATCTAATAATGCCAATTCATTTTTGAAGATATGTCTTCTTCCTGGACGAAGACTCCAAACCATTTTGTCTACAATTCGATCTTCTTTTTCTTTAGGCACTGCACCAAGCGATTTGATTTTTTCTTTATCAACATCCAATACAAATGTATCAGAAAGAAGTTTTGCAGTACTAGAACCGTCTGAAAGTCCAACTTGAACCATCGGGTGGTTTTTATTTACCAAGTTCACAAATGTCTTAGCATTAATTCCACCTTTTGCTCTTTCATCTGGTACTAAAGGAACATAATCATTTTTACCAGCTCTATAATTATGTTCACTAATGCTAAATGGTAAAGCATCAGATTCATATTCTTTATTACGCATTTGGTTCAAGTACCAATCTGTGCTGAAGTAACTCAATACTGCTACACGAACATCTGTACGGAAACCTTCTACGTTTTGAATATACCACAATGGGAATGTATCATTATCTCCTCCTGTAAACAGAATAGCATTAGGAGCACAACTCGCTAATGTATTTCGAGCTTGATCAATCGAATGCCAACGGTTTGAACGATTGTGATTGCTCCATCCTGAAGCAGCCATAATCAATGGCACAATAGCACAAAGAGCTGTTGCCGCAATTGGAGCTGATGCACCACTCAAGGCTTTCCCCAAACGATCTGCTAAAGCCATTACTCCAAGACCGGCCCACATTGCAAAGACATAGAATGAACCTACATAAATGTAATCACGCTCTCTTGGTTCAACAGGTGGTGAGTTCAGATAAACGACAAGGGCAATACCTGTAATCACAAACAAGATTGTCATTACCCAGAAACCACGCTTATCTCTATTATAGTGGAAGAACATACCTACAAGTCCCAAAATAAATGGAAGCATGTAGAAGTTATTTCTTGCTTTATTTTCAACTAATTCTTCAGGCAAATCAACTTGTGAGAATCCAACCGAGCCATCAGGCTGATACGCCATCGCATATTTATGCTCTTTAGAGTCAAATGGCATCATTACACCTGCGTCTTTTTCATCACTGTCTCTTCCTACAAAGTTCCAGAAGAAATAACGCAAATACATATGACCAAGCTGATACTTAAAGAAGAATTCTAGGTTTGTGAAGAAGTCAGGACTCTGTCCTTTTGCTAAACCTGTCCACTCTCTGTACAAGTCTGGGTGGTTCCCTTGACCACTGTACATACGAGGGAAAAGCATCATATCTTTAGAATCGTAATATCTTTCCGTGCTACGGTAATCGTAGATTTCATAGATACCCTTTTCTTTATTCATTCTATAAACTGGCTCACGATCTTTCTCACGCGCTTCACGTTCTTTTTCTGTACGTGCCTGCGTTTGCTCTGCCATAAAATGTGGTCCATAAATCAGCGGACGGTATCCGTATTGCTCACGCTTCAAATAAGAAACCAAGCTCATAATATCTTCACCCGGATCATTCTCATCAATTGGTGGCTCGTAATTAGAACGAATTACAATTACAGCATAAGACGTATAACCAATCAAAATGAAAGCGGCACTCAAAAATGCGGTATTCATTAATGAATTTCCAACCTTATGAGAATAGTAAATTCCGTAAACTACGCCTCCAATCAGAAGAATTGTGAAAATAAATGCACCAGAGCCAAATGGCATTCCCATTGAATTGATGAAGAAAATCTCAAATTTCCCTGCTAAAACAGGTAATCCAGGAATTGCTCCGTTTACAACTAAAAGAATACCACTACCAATAACTAAAGCAATGATACTCCCCTTCAAGTCTCCATTCGGGTTTTTCTTGAAATAGTAAGCCAAAGCCAATGCTGGAATCACAAGCAAAATCATCAAGTGAATACCAATTGAAAGCCCTAGAATATAAGCAATCAATAAAATCCAACGGTTTACGGTTGCTTCATCTTCAATGAACTGGATACGAAGTACAGCCCAGAATGCGATTGCTGTTAGAAAAGATGAAATCGCATAAACCTCTGCTTCTACAGCCGAGAACCAGAATGAATCAGAGAATGTGTAGATCAAAGAACCGATCACACCACCTCCCATCAATAGCAAGGTATTCTTTAGAGATTGACCTCCCTTTTCATTAGGCTTTAAGAATCTCATTCCGACAAGTACAATTGACCAGTGCATAAACAGAATGGTCAGAGCACTCATAAGTGCAGAAGAGAAGTTAATCCAATACGCAACCTTTTCAACATCGCCAAAGGCTAAGAAAGAAAAGAATCGGTTAATCAATAAATAAAGGGGTGTTCCTGGAGGGTGAGGTACCATAAGCTTGTATGATACTGCAATAAACTCCGAACAATCCCAGAAACTTGCAGTCTCTTCCATCGTCATCACATAGACGATCAGGGAGATTAAAAATACGCTCCAGCCCAACAGATTATTCACCTTGTTGAACTGCTTTTTTGTTAAACTCTGATTCATGAATTATTTATATTCTCACTTTTGGAATGTCTACAAAAAATCAGCTAAAGTTAATGCTATTATAGTGGATTACAAATTACCTAATAGCCACAACCAAGGGCGGATGCTGTTAAAAATCTACAAAAGAATAGACTATAGACAGATGTTAGTGAGTGGATAGAACTTAAAGTAAAAAAGCTACTCCAATTCTAAGTTCGGAGTAGCTTCATCAGATTTAGAATGGTGCTATTAATTATAGACCTAAACCTGCCAAATATTTTTTAGCATCTCTGCTTTCTGCTGAGTTTGGATACTCTTCGATAAGTGTATTGTAAGTTGCAGCTGCTGCATCTTTATCACTGTTTGCTTCTTGAGCAAAAGCAAGTTTTTGCAAGTATACAGGAGTGAACTCATCATTACCTTTGTAGTCAGCAGCTTTTTTGTAGAAAGAGATTGCATCTCCGTAAGCTTGCTTTTCACTATAAGCATCGCCAATCAAAGCATAAGCTCTAGCTTGAACCAAAAGATCGCTTGAGCTGAATTTTTCCAATTGAGCAATTGCGTTATCAAACTCACCCAACTTCAAATAAGAAAGCCCTGCATAAAAATGAGCCAAGTTGCCCGCAGGAGTAGAACTAAAGTCGTCAGCTACAGCTAACAAACCTGAAGTATAGTTTCCATCACCTTCCAATGCTGTTTGAAGAGAATCTTTTTCCATGTAAAAAACAGCCGAAGACAATTCCGCTTGAGCAGCTTGATCTTGTTTTTCGATGTACATGTTATAACCAAAGTAAGCTACAACTAATACACAAATACCTCCAAGTACTCCCGTAACTAATGATTTGTTTTCGTCGAAGAACTTTTGTGTTCTACTTAGTTCTTCTTGAAGAGCCTCAGTAGATTCAATGCTTTTCATAGCTTCTTCAGCAGCTGTTGGCTGGTGAGGCTGTTGCTTTTGATTATTTTCTTTTTTCTCTTTCATAATATTTTCAATTTTGGACGAAATCCAAAGTAAAAAATTTCCGTCCCCCCACATTTAATCAGAAGAAAAGTACTATAAAGATTTGGTTTTCACCTTTTAACGATTGTTGTTATCTCCTTCCTTTCTTATCAAAGGACAGCTTTACCCTAAAAATTTCATGGGGTCGGGCTTGTCAGTCCGCTAATTTAAGGGAAATCTCACAAATATCAAGAACGTTCACATACTTATAACTTATCTTGTAAGAATTATAAAATACGTTAAGCAAAATCAAAATTTCTGAAGACCAAGCAATAACTAATTTTGGCTCAGAAAAAGTTGAATTATTTTATCTTTTTATCTCTTAGGTTTCACGCTTCATAAAGAGTTTTTTCAATATTTGTAGAAACATAGAAAAACTAGGTCATCCCTTATTCTTTGACGAACTCTTATGAAAAAGACGATTGCAGTCGCTATGGGCGGCTATTCTTCTGAATACCAAATTTCAATTAATAGTGGTAATGTGGTTTATGAATCTTTAGACCGCAATTTATTTGAAGCATACCGTGTCATTATTGAGCTTAAAAGCTGGTATGTTTTGTTGGATGATAATTCAAAAATTGAAATTGATAAAAACGATTTTGGCTTTGAATATCAAGGTAAGAAAATCACTTTTGATGGCGTATTCAATGCAATCCATGGCACACCTGGTGAAGATGGCAAACTAGTGGGCTATTTCGATATGCTCAATATTCCTTATACTTCTTGCCTTCCGTTTGAAGCTGCACTTACTTTCAATAAAAGAGAATGTAATGCTGTCGCGAAACAATATGAGATTCCTGTAGCCGAATCAGTATTCCTTTCTAGCGATATGGAAATCAAGACAGATGAAATTATAGAGAAAGTTGGACTTCCGTGCTTCGTAAAACCAAACAGAGCAGGTTCTTCATTTGGAATTAGTAAGGTAAAAACCGAAGCAGAGCTTTTGCCCGCAATCCACTTAGCTCTGAAAGAAGATTCTCAGATTTTGATTGAAAGCTTCTTAGAAGGAACAGAAGTTTCTGTGGGTACAATGCGAAAAGATGGAGAAGTGTTGGTACTTCCTATCACTGAAATCCGTTCTGAAAATGAGTTTTTCGACTACGAAGCGAAATACGAAGGAAAATCTCAAGAAATAACACCTGCTGAAATTTCAGATGTACAAACGGCTGCAGTTCGTGAATTAGCTGCTAAAGTCTATCAATCTTTAAATCTGAAAGGCTTTGTGCGCACAGATTTCATTATCGTAAAAGATCAACCTTATTTATTGGAAGTAAATACAATACCAGGTTTATCAAGAGCCAGTATCATTCCTCAACAAGTCAATGAAATGGGAATGACTTTAACAGAATTTTTCACAGGAGCCTTACAAGCAATTTTAGCTTAAAAGAAGAAAAAGGATTACTTTTGAACGAAGAGTGTAAATCACTCGACTTATATCGAATTCAAGAATTGAGATTATGTTAGATAAATTCAAAGAAAACTCTCCTTTATCGCTGGTACTTAACATTGTCATTATGTCTGTGATTGGGGGAGCCGTAATTTGGGGCTTTTTCAACGTTTTTTTACCAAGTGTAACTGACCACGGCGAAACTATTAAAGTTCCAGACGTGGACAGCCTTAGCTATGATCAAGCTATTTCTGAGCTACAACAAGCAGGTTTGCGTTTTGAAATTGAAGATTCTTCAGCCAATAACTACAACCCTGATTTACCTCCTATGACGGTACTTTCTCACACACCGACTCCTGGTGCTAAAGTGAAAAACAATCGTCGTATTTATCTAACGTTGAATCCTACAAATCCACCGATTATCAATATGCCGCAAATTTTAGGAAGTGGTTCTTCTTTAAAAAATGCCTATGTATTGCTTGAAAATTCAGATTTGAGAATCGGACGCATTAAACGTGTACCTGACTATGTCATTTCTGGCGGTGAGAAAAAAGCGATTGGTATCAACAACATCCTAAAAGTATTTGTGGATGGTGAAGAAGTTACTGAGCAACAAATTTTGGAAGGATATAAAATCTCTAAAGGAGCTTCAGTTGATCTAGAAGTAGGTGACGGTCTTGGTGGCGCTAAAGGCGTAGTACCTAATGTCTATGGCTTAAGCGAGCGTGAAGCAAAAAGAGAAATTGTAGGTGCTGGATTTAGTTTAGGAAAAATCAGAGTAGTAAAAGCAGATGAAAATGTTGACTCTGGTTCTGTAATCCGTCAAAGTCCTCATTCAGACAGTGGTGAATTCCGCTACGGATCAAGAGTTCAACTTTGGGTTGCTGAATAAACTCTTAATCAGCATATTCAAATTTTCATATTTAAGGGGCTATCTCATTTTGTTAATGAGGTAGCCTTTTTTTGTATCAAATAGCCCTTCCGATTTTTTAATTTTTTATAAAAGATGGCTTAGCTAAGTTTTTGAATATCCGAAGCTTCTATTTTTTCCTTACTTTTGTCCAATAGATAGGTGTGATCATTATGATGAGAATATATAAGCGTATCCTTGAATTACCCATGAAGGATAGAATAAAATGGGGTACAATTCTAGGGTTAAGTACAGTATTACTGGTTTGTGTGCTTTTTGTAGTTTCCGTTTTTGCAGGTGTTTTCGGGAAATTGCCAACTAAAAAAGAATTGGCAAATATCGATAACCAAGAAGCTTCTGAAGTTTTTGCCGTTGGCGGAGAATTACTTGGTCGATATTATGTACAAGAAAGAAGTCACGTAGCTTACGAGGACATTTCTCCGTATGTAATTGAGGCTCTGATTGCTACAGAAGATAGCCGTTTTTTGGAGCACGAAGGTGTTGACTACCAAAGCTGGTTACGAGTGGTTTTTAAAACAATCTTACTCGGAGACCGTAGCTCAGGTGGTGGTTCTACCCTATCTCAACAACTTGTGAAAAACCTATACCCTAGAGATGTTAGCTCTAGCATGGATTTACTTGCGCATAAGCTAAAAGAATCTATCATCGCTACTCGTCTGGAAGACATCTATTCTAAGAATGAAATCATCACGCTCTATCTAAATACGGTTCCTTTTAGTGATAATACCTTCGGAATTAAAACTGCTTCACACAAATTCTTTAGCTGTGAGCCAAAAGATCTTAAAATTGAAGAAGCGGCTGTTTTGGTAGGTATGCTAAAAGCCAACTACTCTTACAATCCTCGTCTTTTTCCTGAGAAATCACAACATCGTAGAAATGTGGTTTTGGAGCAAATGGAAAAAGCTGGCTTCATCAGTATCACAAGATGTAACGAACTAAAAACCAAGAAGCTTAAACTCAATTATCAAGTCATTGATAATAACAACGGGCTTGCGACATATTTCAGAGAGCATATCCGAAAAGAGCTTCTTGATAAACTAAAGGATATTGAAGCTAAAACAGGGAAAAGCTATAACCTTTATACCGATGGCTTAAAAATTAGAACATCTATTGATTACCAACTTCAGACTTATGCGGAATCAGCCATGAAAAAGCATATGACTGAGTTACAGGAGATTTTCAATCGTCATTGGAAGTATAAAAACCCTTGGACACAAGAAATTCTAGATAACGAAGTACAGAAATCTGCCCACTATCAAGCATTGCTAGAAAAAGGTCTAGATGAAACTGAAATGTTCAAGGAGCTTAATAAAGAGCTTCGTATTGAAGTGTTCACTCATGAAGGAACAAAAGAAGAATTACTTAGCCCCATCGACTCTATCAGACATTATCTCAAATTCTTGAATATGGGAATGATGAGTATGGATCCTGAAACAGGCTATGTCAAAACTTGGGTTGGGGGGATAGACCACAGACATTGGAAAATAGATCACGTAAAGCAATTGAAGAGACAAGTAGGTTCTACATTCAAACCTTTTGTTTATGCTACTGCCCTCGAAAGTGGAATTGCACCATGTAAATTCATTTCCAATGAAAGTGTTGCTTATGAAGAATATGATAATTGGAAGCCTGCAAATGCCAATGGTAAAGATGAAGGTTTTTACTCTTTGAAAGGAGCTTTAGCCAATTCTGTAAATACGGTTTCGGTAAAAACAATATTGGAAGCTGGTGTACCAGAAACTATTGATTTAGCAAATGAAATGGGCGTTCAGATCAATAAAAAGAAGATGCAAGACTCTCCATCTATCGCTCTTGGTACAGCAGAACTTTCTCTTTTCGACCTTGTAACAGCCTACTGTACTTTTGCCAATGGTGGTTATAAAGTTACGCCACAGTATATTTTATCTATTGAAGATGAAGATGGAAATGTATTGTACGAAGCTCCCGAAGCTGAAAAAGGAGAAAGGGTAATCTCTCAAAACACTGCACAATTGATGCAGCAAATGCTTAAAGGTGTAGTTGAAAGAGGTACAGCTCAGAGTCTGTCTTCAAGATATGGACTGCGAAATGACTTAGGTGGAAAAACAGGTACCACACAATCAAATACCGACGGTTGGTTTATGGCTATTTCGCCAAACCTAGTAACAGGTACTTGGGTTGGAAATGATATCCCTGCTATTCACTTCAGAAGTACCGCATTAGGACAAGGAGCAAAAACTGCCCTACCTATTTTTGCATTGTACATGAAAGAAATCAATGCAGACCCTACTTTTAAAAACATCTCTTATGCCAAATTCCCTCAGCCTTCAGAGAAGCAAAGTGAGTTATTGGCTTGTGAAGATTTCTTATTAGAAGACCCTAATGACGAAGGAAATGTATTGACTCGTATTTTCATGTCTAACCCCGAATTGAAATACAAAAGGGAGCTTCAAAAAGAGAAACGTAAGCAAAAGAGAGAAGAACGAAAGAAAAACAAAAAAGGGCTTTTCGGTATTTTCAAGAAGAAAGATAAAAATTCAGACGAATAACAAGTCTACAACTTGGCTTGGTTTTGGTTTTATTTCGACGATAAAATAATCGTATCAATTTTTTATGAGAACAGGAATTTATGTGTTGTGGCTTATTAGCCTTTTGGGATTGTTTTCTTGTGGGAATGATGTAGATAAAATTCCCGATATATCAGATATAAAAGTAGACGTTCAGATCAGAAGATTAGAAAGAGAAATCTTCTCGCTAAATGGGAAAGAGGACATACGAAAGTACCTCAACAATAACCCAGTTTTGGCTAGAGATCTTTTTCTGACCAATCGATTCCCCCCAGAACAAATTGTTCATCAGTTGGATGCCTTTCTGAATTACACTTACAATGATACGCTTTATCAAGAAGTTCAGATGGCTTTTCCTAATACTAAAAGATTGGAGTCTGAGATTGCCGAATTATATAAATACATCAAATATTATTTTCCAGATTTCAAAGAATTACCTGTTTATACAGTAGTTTCTGGCTTCGGTAATTTTGGTTTCGGAAATGATATTCACATTTCACCAAGCGGAATCTATATTGGCTTAGATTACTTTGCAGGAAATGAAACATCTTACCGCCCAGAGGTTCCTGGTTATATTCTGAAAAGGTATCATCCAGAGTACATTACACCAACAATTGCACAGCATTTATCTTCGAGTTTTATTAAACAAGGAGAAGGACAAACCATGTTGGACGAAATGATTTTGTATGGAAAAGCACATTATTTCACAGACAAGGTTCTTCCTACCGTAAACGACTCTCTCAAATGGGGATATTCAGGACAAGAATTGGCAGGCTGTTACCACAACGAAGGAAAAATATATGCACACTTCGTTGATCAAAACCTTCTTTTTGAGTCCAATCATTTCAAAAAGAGAAAATATATAGCCGAAAGACCTCATGTAAATGAAATTGATAAAGAATGCCCTGGTCGAATTGGTCAGTGGTTGGGAATGAGAATTGTAGAGAGCTACGCTCAAAAACATTCTAATGAATCATTGGCGCAAGTGCTCGTTGAAGAAGATGCTCAAAGCTTCTTTCAAAGATCATATTACAGACCTGAGAAGAAAAAGAAATAGATAGCAATAGCTTAACTACACAACTGCTGCTTCAATACCATTAATTAGAATTCAACAGAGATAGACCTAAAAACTGTTGAAAACTGATGAGAAAGGTATAGAAGCAGCAGTTTTTCTTTCTATCAACTGAAAGAACGAAAGTCAAGAGTTGCCTGTTCGGGAGGTGAGTTTATTTAACCAAACACTCCCAATATGAAAGCAATAGGTGTAAGAACAATTGACGGTAAAAATCAATTTATAGACTTTGAAACCGCAAAACCTAATCCATCAGGTCATGAACTTCTCGTTGAAATAAAAGCTATCGCGATAAACCCAGTAGACTACAAAGTTTTTGACAGACCTGTTCCCGAAGAAAATGAACCTACAATTTTAGGTTGGGACGCCACAGGAACCGTTATTGAGGTAGGAGAAAAAGTCACCTTATTCAAAAAAGGAGATGAAGTTTTTTATGCTGGAGATATCACCAAACCAGGTTGCTATGCTCAGTTTCAATTGATCGATGAACGAATCACAGGTTTTAAACCAAAATCTATTTCTGAAATTGAAGCAGCAGCACTCCCACTTACTAGTATCACTGCTTATGAAGCTATTTTTGACCGTCTTGGCATCAAAGAAAATGGTGAAGAAGGAAAATCAATTCTCATTATTGGAGGTGCAGGAGGTGTAGGTTCTATTGCGACTCAAATCGCTAAAAAAATGACCAAACTGAAAGTACTCTCTACTGCATCTAGAGAAGATACTATTGAATGGTGTAAAAATATGGGAGCTGATCATGTTGTTAATCATCATGATTTGATCGCTAGTGTTCGAGCAACTGGATTTCAACATGTCAATTATATCTTACAATTCAATAATACTGCACTACACTGGGATAACATGATTGAGCTTATAGCTCCTCAAGGAAAAATTTGCTCTATCGTTGAAACTCCCGAAAAAATAGATTTGACAAAAGGAAAAAGCAAAAGCTTTACTTTCGCTTGGGAGCTGATGTTTACGCGTTCGATGTTTCAGACCGATGATATGATTGAGCAGTATAACTTATTGAACAAAGTTGCTGAGTTGGTAGATAAGGGCGAAATCAAAACAACGCTAAATACTTCTTTTGAAGGTTTTAATATCGAAAACCTCGAAAAAGCCCATGAAATACAACGGTCTGGAAAAGCAATAGGGAAAATTGGAATTCAGTTCTAAACTCATTTATACAAAAAAACCGCCTTCGCTCAATAAAGAGGAAGGCGGTTTCAAACTATCTACATCTGCCTAAGAAGCAATTATTTTGCTTCAGCCATTTTCATTTCTTGATAAGTTGGATAATCTGTATATCCTTCTTCTCCTCCACCATAAAACGTAGAGTGGGCATCATAACCAACAGGAGTCAGCTCCAAATCATTTTCAAAACGATATACTAAATCTGGATTGGTAATGAATGGTTGACCAAATGCAGCCATATCCGCATATCCTTTAGCAATTGCTTCTTCCGCTGCTTCTTTCGTCAGCTTTCCAGCAATCATGATTGGGTTTTGATATACTTCACGAACTGCTTTACGGAAATCTTCAGTTACTTCCTGATAATTAGAAATATTCTCAGAGAAGTGAACATAAGCCAAATTCATTGGAGTCAGTTGTTTCAGAATATCTAACGTTAGATCAATAATTTCTGGATCAGGCTCTGCAATACCTTCTGTTACCAATGGAGAAATACGAATCGCTACTTTGTCTCCTCCAATCGCATCAACTACGGCTTGCATCGTTTCAACTAAGAAACGGCTACGATTTTCTTTGCTACCACCGTATTCATCAGTACGTTGGTTTGTATGAATTCTTAGGAATTGGTCAATCAAATAACCATGTGCACCGTGAAGTTCTACACCATCAAAACCTGCTTCCACCGCATTTTTAGCTGCTTGAACGAAGTCTTGCGTCGTAGCTTTAATTTCCTCCACAGTCAATGCTCTTGGCACATCTGTTTCAATCATACCGAAACCACCTTCTGGAAGAGGACCAAATACTTTATCTGGATCTTTCACAGCTGACGCCGATACTGGTTGCTCCCCAGCAATCGAAGTGTGTGAACGACGACCAACATGCCATAACTGCGCAAAGATTTTACCTCCTGCTTCATGAACAGCTTTAGTCACCAATTTCCATCCTTCAATTTGTTCTGGCGTATAAATACCCGGAGTCATTGAATAACCACGTCCTACTGCCGAGATCGGAGTCCCTTCTGAGATAATCAGACCTGCCGTAGCACGTTGTTTATAATATTTTGCCATCATTGCGTTTGGCACATCCCCTTTATCCGTTCTCGAACGTGTCATTGGAGCCATTGCAATTCTGTTGTCAACTTTAAAATTATTGAAAGTAAGTGGGCTGAATAGTGTATTTGTTGTTTTCATAGTTTCTTGATAAGTAGGATAATCTATTAATCCTTTTTGAGTTCCACCGAAAAAGCTTTCTGGTTTTGGCTCATTCAACGGAAGATTATGTTCTAATCTGTATGGTAGATCAGGGTTGGCGATAAATGGGCGACCAAATGCGATCATATCTGCCCAACCTTCAGCTATAGCTTGTTCAGCTTTTTCTTTTGTGTATTTTCCTGCATATATCAAGGTTCCTTTAAATGCCTCACGAAGTGCCTTCTTAAATTCAATAGGCATCAGAGGTGCATCTTCCCAGTCTGCTTCCGCTATATGTACATAAGTAATACCTAAATCATTCAAGACCTTTACAGCTGTTAAATAAGTTTCTTCTGGAGTAGCATCAACTGTTCCGTTTAAAGTGGTCAAAGGCGCTAAACGAATTCCGACTCTGTCTTTTCCAATCGCTTCACTAACTGCTGTAACTACCTCTTTCATAAAACGAAGTCTATTCTCTAAACAGCCGCCATATTCATCTGTACGATTATTCGACTCTGAATCTATAAACTGATTAATCAAATATCCGTTTGCACCGTGTAGCTCAATTCCATCAAAACCTGCTGCTATTGCATTTTTTGCCGCTTGCGCATATTCTTCTACAATATCTTTGATCTCAGGGATCGTTAATGCTCTAGGCATTGAATGTTGGATCATCTCACCTACACCATTTGCCGCTCCCTTATTTTCTGGGTCAATAAAAACTTTAACTCCTTCTCCAACTAATGCAGAAGAAGAAACAGGTGCATCGCCATTAGGCTGAAGTGCTGTATGAGAAATACGACCTACGTGCCAAAGCTGAGCAAACATTTTTCCGCCAGCGTTATGAACTGCAGTTGTCACTTTCTTCCATCCCTCTATCTGTGCATCGCTATATATTCCTGGTGTCCAAGCGTATCCTTGTCCTTGAGGGCTAATTTGCGTTCCTTCTGAAACTATAAGACCTGCCGAAGCTCTTTGTGCATAATATTCTGCCATCATTTCGCTTGCCACATCTCCTTTTCCAGCTCTCGAACGAGTCATTGGAGGCATCACAATTCTATTCTTAAGCTCAAGCGATCCTAATTTTGTTTCTTGATAAAGTGGTGATTTATCAGTAGTCATATCTTTGAAGTTTGTTTGTTCTTTTTTGATTGATTGTCAAAAGCTTCTAAGAGAAATAGTTCTTATCGTTTTTTGACAATACAAAGATATTTGTTGTTTATGGATTATAAAAATAAGACAAATCATAGCTTTGTATCAGAATACTAATAGATAGAAAATATGGTCAATTTAGAATGGTACAGAACCTTTAAAGCGATATATGAAAAAGGAACGCTTACGGCTGCTGCCGAAGCTCTTTTTATTTCTCAACCTGGAGTGAGTTTGCACCTGAGTTCGTTGGAAAGTTATGTGGGCTACAAACTTTTTGACAGGTCATCAAGAAAACTTGTGCCCACTGAAAGAGGAAAACTACTTTACAACTCTGTAATTGATCCTATTTTAAAATTGGAGGAAGTGGAAAGTATGTTTCAAAGAAGTACCGAAAAAGACACACCTACAATTAGCTTGGGTATGTGCTTTGAGACTTTTCAATTTAGTTTGGAAAAATACCTCCATACGTTTCCTTTTAATCTGATTCTACAATTCGGAGGATACCAAGATTTGGTTTCAAAACTTGAAAAAGGAGTCGTTGATCTTATTGTCACGCCTCATCTACAAGAAACAAAAGGGATTATTCATGAGCCATTCTCTAAAGAAACTATACTTCTAGTGGGAAGTCAAGGAGTAGAAAAAGCTGAATTTGATGAAGCCTTAAAACTAGGGCAGAAAGAGGTCATTAAGTGGCTGAAAGAGCAGAAATGGTATGGTGTAGCAGGCGATAATGAACATTCGAGCCGATTTTGGCAAAATAATTTTGGTGGTGCTCCCGACTTCCGTCCAAACTTTATTGTTCCCAATATCAATTCTATTGTGAGATGCCTTTGTATGGGAAAGGGCTTGGCGATTATCCCTGACTTTTTGTGTAAACACGAAATTGAAAAAGGCGAAATACAAGTAATTTGGGAAGGAAAAACACCTATCTCAAACACCTTATATTTCGCCTACAGAAAAAAGACCATTTACGCCAAAGAAATCGAAATGATCCAAAATATATTAACTAAAGAAATGGAAACAGGTAACTAAGGTTAGCTGTTTCCATTTCCTATATTATCTCACTCGAATTGTCTTTCCAACTCTCAAAACAGAGTTTTTAGACATTCCATTTAGTCTACAGATTTTATTCACAGAAGTATGATACTTCTTACTGATTTTCCAAAGGCTATCACCACTTCTAATTTTGTGATAAACATTAGCTTCAGATTTAAGTAGCTTCTTGTAATGCTCATCACGATTCAATGCGAATAACTCTGGAAGGTCTTCAGTGTATTCAACCAAATCAAACATTGAATTTGGGTCGAATGCATTTCCTTGATAACGTACCTCAAAGTGAAGGTGAGGACCAGAACTACGTCCTGTATTTCCTCCTTGTCCAATGATATCTCCTGCTTTAACGACCTGCCCAGGAGTCACACTATACTTATTTAAATGCCCATAAAGGGTCTCTAATCCATTTTTATGACGAATGACAACATAGTAGCCATATCCACCTCTGTTGTAACGAGCCATACGAACTACGCCATCAAATACAGAATAGATCGGATCGCCAATTTGCACTTTTAAATCTACTCCATGATGGAATCTCATACGTCTGAATCCATAATGAGAAGTAATTCTTGTACTGTCTGTTGGGAATGACCAATCGCCATCATATGCACTTTCATACAACTTCAGCTTCACGGTTTCAGGAAGCTCTTTAGCTTTGGTCTTGTATGGATTGATGTTGGTTGTACTCCAAGTCGAATAATAATCTTCTGCCAACATATATTCTGCATCTACCATTTTACCAGGCATGATCTCAACCTGATCTTTACAGACTTCTGTCTCATTTAGGTTGATACGCTCATAAGGCTTAGGTAAATCTCTTAGCAATTCAGACTCTTCACAATCGAACTCTCCATTCACCAGAATAAACTCTTCATCATTTTTTCTGATCAGTGCTTCCAAATAACGTTCGTTTGCTTCCAGTTTGGCTTGTAAGGCTTTGCGTTCTTTACGTGAGAGCTTCTTCTTTTTTACGGTAGGAGCATCTTGCGCAAAGTTGCTGTCAAATGGTATTAATGCCAGAGTAAATAATGTTAATAGGATAACCTTCAACTTCATAACTATATTGTCTCTATCTGCAAATATCTTTCTTCGGTCTCCTGTTTCGGAAACAAGTCCGCAATGTAGTGGATTTTTTGAAGATTTCATAGGCTAATTCAGGTCTTAGTACTTTCATTCTCAGCTATTAACCCATTTTCACATTCTGTAAAGTAGATGGGCTGTAAAAGAATGATTGTTAGTTAGGTTACTATCTTATACATTCTCTAATGAGGAGTGAATAAGCGATATTCTTGTCCTCGCTTACACAAACATGGTTTTTAAAGACAATCGTTCTTAATTTTTGGAATCTATTTGAAGAGTGAAACGATCTATTTTTTGAGTACAAAAAAAAGCCCTTTTCCAATTGGAAAAGGGCTTCATTACAAATGTATGTTTAAGGAAGTGAAAGCAAATTATGCTTCAGCTTCTACTTCTTTTACTGCCAAGAAACGTTCAGCTTCTAGTGCTGCCATACAACCAGTACCAGCAGCTGTAATCGCTTGTCTGTACACGTGGTCTTGTGCATCACCTGCTGCAAATACACCAGGGATATTTGTTGCTGTGCTATCTGCTTTAGTGATCAAATAACCATTTCCGTCCATATCCAATTGACCTTTGAATACATCTGTATTTGGCTTGTGACCAATAGCTACGAAGAATCCTGTAGCAGGAATATCTCTTTCCTCGCCTGTTACATTATTTTTCACGCGAATAGCGTCTACTACATTCTCTCCTAGAACCTCTACAGTTTCTGTATTCCAAAGAATTTCAATGTTTGCTGCATTCTCAACTCTTTGTTGCATTACTTTAGAAGCTCTCATCTCATCACGACGAACTACCAAATAAACTTTATTACAAAGTTTTGACAAGTAGCTAGCTTCTTCAGCAGCAGTATCACCACCACCTACTACAACTACGTCTTGTCCTCTGTAGAAGAAACCATCACAAACGGCACAAGCAGAAACACCACTACCGTTCAAACGTTGCTCAGACTCTAGTCCTAACCATTTTGCAGAAGCTCCAGTTGAGATAATTACTGACTCTGCTTCGATCTCAGTATTCTCATCTACAGTGACTACGTGCTTGTTTCCTTCTTTATCAAAGTTTACAGAAGTAACGAAACCACTACGGATATCAGCGCCAAATCTTTCAGCTTGCTTCTGAAGATCCATCATCATTTGTGGTCCCATAATTCCTTCTGGATAACCTGGGAAGTTTTCCACATCGTTTGTGATCGTCAACTGACCACCTGGTTGGTTTCCTTGGTAAAGTACAGGTTTAAGCTCAGCTCTTGCTGCATAGATCGCTGCTGTATATCCTGCTGGGCCTGATCCGATGATCAAGCACTTTACTTGTTCTCTTGCCATAATATTATTGATGTTTGCTATTTTCTACTAGGTAAACGCTTGGAACAACAAATATGTTACTCTTTTCATATGAATAAGTATCAATATTTGTTATCACTGTATCGGGCAAATTTATAAGAAATTTTCCATGTTGGGGCATTTCTTTGCTACGATCTATCCAACATAAAGAAAATTAGTTCTTTACCTTCCTTCAAACATCTATTTTTGATGTATAAAAAGGAGAGTATAAAGAACTAGTTTACTTATTGAATAAGGAACACAGCTTTGCCTTATTTTATTCCTAAGTCAATTAAAATTAATCTGAGGATAAAGATAGGTATTTCAAGAACTCATTGCGAGTAGCTTCGTCTTGAAATTTTCCAGAGTATGCTGAAGTCACAGTCGAAGACGAGGTGTCTTCAACTCCACGCATAGATACACAAAGGTGTTTTGCATCAATAATGATTGCTACATCTTCGGTTTCTAGGGTTTTCTTCAAGTCTTCTAGAATTTGTACAGTTAATCTTTCTTGTACCTGTGGACGTTTTGCATAGTACTGTACAAGACGATTAATTTTTGAAAGACCAATCACTTTACCATTTGAGATATAAGCTACATGTGCTTTTCCCATAATTGGTACAAAATGATGTTCACAGTTTGAGAAAAAGTGAATGTCTTTTTCTACCAGCATTTCATTATACTGGTATTTATTTTCGAATAACTTAATATCTGGACGATTCTCTGGGTTCAGACCGCTAAAAATTTCCTTTACATACATTTTAGCGACTCTGTGAGGTGTACCTTTCAAACTGTCGTCGTTGAGGTCCAACCCAAGAAGGTTCATTATTGATTCAAAGTGTTCTGCAATCTTAGCTACTTTGGTAGTATCATCTAGGTCAAAAGCATCCGCTCGCATTGGTGTTTCAATAGAAGTACCAATATGCATATCTCCAAGCTGATCTATTTCTTCCATCTGTTTTTCAGACAAGTTATTTGTACTACCTTGGCCGGCGTCCTGTCCATCAGATTGCTGGATATTCCACAAAGTTTCGTTTTGTTTCATAGAGTCTAACTTTAAGATCGTATTTTGATTCTAGTTGTGCACGTAAGAGTTGCCAAATCACTACACAGATATTTTCGGCTGTAGGATTCAGATTGGCGAATTCTTCGGTATCTAAATTCAAATTACGATGATCGAACCGAGCTACTACATGCTCACGTATGATATCTCGAAGAAATTTCATATCAATCACAAAGCCCGTATCAGGATCTATTTCACCTGTTACCTGAACTTCCATTTCATAGTTGTGTCCATGGAAATTTGGATTGCTACAAAGTCCGAATACCTCCTGATTTTTCTCTTCAGACCAATTCGGATTATAAAGTCGATGAGCTGCATTGAAGTGCTCTTTTCTGAAAACAGAAACCCTCATATTTGTAATAGCTAGCAATTTTTATGCTTGCATACAGTTCATCTTGTCTATGTCTGAGACGGTCTATTATCAGTGTTCACCTCTATGCTTTTTGTATTAGCAAGCTGCAAAGGTAAGTAGATATTAGAAAGTCCCACAATTTCAAACCAAGATCTCTACTGTATAATTAGCGTTATTATAATTTATTAGAGCATTAACACGCTCCATTCTTCTTTTGTTTAAGAAAAATTGAACGCTTCTCTATTTTTAATCTCCTTATTTAGCGGATTAGCCTACTAAAATGAGGTAAATAATTCAGAATCCGAATTAATTCAATAACGAAAGACAATGATCATCTTATTTTTTAATTTTTTTTATAAATGATTTTATTTAGAACTTTTGTTAATTGCCTTCATATTTAGTCAGTTTCTTCCGTTAATTATCTGTCACTTTTGACAAACCTATTTCTTTTATAAGATATGATTACAGTTACACAGCTAGAATATATTGTGGCAGTTGAACAACATAAGAGCTTTTCTATGGCTGCAGATGCTTGTTTCGTGACACAACCAACCTTGAGTATGCAAATCAAGAAACTTGAGGAATATCTAGGAATTGTACTTTTCGACCGTACAAAACAGCCAATCATTCCAACAGAAGTAGGTAAACCAATCATAGAACAAGCACGCAATACACTTCGTGAGGTAAACCGTATTGAAGAAATTGTAAAACAACATCAAGGAATTGTGAGTGGAGATCTGACGGTGGGTATTATTCCGACACTAGCCCCTTACTTGCTTCCTAGATTTGCAGGACCTCTGACAAGAGAATACCCTGAAATGAGACTTTACATCAAAGAACTTCAGACCGAAGAAATTATTCGTCAACTAAAGCAAGATCAGATAGATGTCGGTATTCTTGTAACTCCTCTTCACGAAGATGGCATAGTTGAGACACCGCTTTTCTATGAAGACATTTTAGTGTATACCAATCCTGAGTATAAATTTGAGGACAAAAAAGAGTTAAGCATAGAAGACCTAAAATCACCAGATTTATGGCTTTTGAGCAAAGGTCACTGCTTCAGAGATCAAGTCATCAACCTTTGTGCATATCAAGGTCAACTATCCAATAATCTACCAATTGCTTACGAAAGTGGTTCTTTAGAAACGCTAATGAAGCTCGTAGACAACGAAGGAGGATTTACACTACTTCCAGAACTGGCTACAGATGGCATGAACGAAGATTTACAGAATAGAATTAGAACTATCAAAGACCTTAAACCAACGCGTGAAGTAAGCTTGGTTTCTGCTCGTAACTTTGCCAAAGAGTCAATGCTTGAAGCCCTTGCAGGAACAATCAAACAAGTTATGCCAAATGAGTACCTAAACCCTCAACGAGGCGAAGTAGTAGAGTGGCGTGGTTAAAAATTTCCATAAATGTATTTCCAAAAAAAATCTCAAGAGCACTTTAAAGGCTCTTGAGATTTTTTTATTTCTAAACTTTTGTCACAAAACAACTTATTATCAGTCTTATATAGTTTAGAATGTTGTAGAACTACTTTTATCTACAATTCCTCAAGGTATTCTTTCTTTGGAAAGCAGTATCTTTACGGACTTTTAATAAAAGCATATTCTGAATCAGAAGGAAAGTACAGATGGTAAGACTAATATTCAGACTTCTTTTTTGGCTGAAAGGCTGGAAAGTAAATGTTCCTTTTACTAAAGAGGAAATGAGAAAGAGTGTAATGGTTGCAGCACCTCATACAAGCAACTGGGATATTGTATTTGCAGTGGAGGCATTTCGCCAAATGGGTGTAAAACTTCGCTTCGCAATTAAAAGAGAATGGATGTTCTTCCCTCTTAATCTTGCAATTGGCCCTATGGGAGGTATTGGTATTGACCGTCGCCCAATGAATAAGCGTGATAAAAAACTAAGTATGGTCGATGCCATGGTTAGGTTATTTGACCAATACGATGAATTAGCTATGATGATTCCGCCAGAAGGGACTCGTTCATTAGCTAAAAGATGGCGTTCAGGCTTCTATCAAGTAGCTCTACAGGCAAACGTACCTATCATTTTAGGTTATCTTGATTACAAAAATAAAGAAGCTGGCGCGACAAAAATGATTATGCCTTCGGGAGATTTCGAAAAAGACATGCGAGAAATAATGGAATATTATAAAGGCATTGAAGGAAAATTCCCTGAGAACTTCGCTCTAGACAAGAGATATATCAACTAAAAAATACGAAAGGAATGCTATAACTAGCATTCCTTTATTATTACAGAATAAAAATAAAGGTATAAAACAAAAAAAGTCTCATACATCAAATGTAATGAGACTTTTTAGTACTCCGTAGGGGATTCGAACCCCTGCTACCAGGATGAAAACCTGGCGTCCTAACCCCTAGACGAACGGAGCGGGTCTCACTTTTTATACTGCCCGAGATCGCAGCTTGTACTCCGTAGGGGATTCGAACCCCTGCTACCAGGATGAAAACCTGGCGTCCTAACCCCTAGACGAACGGAGCGGGTCTCACTTTTTACACTGCCCGAGATCGCAGCTTGTACTCCGTAGGGGATTCGAACCCCTGCTACCAGGATGAAAACCTGGCGTCCTAACCCCTAGACGAACGGAGC